>NZ_DIMK01000022.1:0-147010 GCF_002425525.1 Pseudomonas sp. UBA5568
GGCCAATGCGGCGACCCCCAGGGTCAGCCCACCTGCCAGCAGGTCCACCCCGGCACCGGCCGCCGCGCCTGCCGCCACCCCGCCGCCTACCCGCACCCCAAGCTGCTTCAGGGTTTCAGGATTGAACAGATCGTCTCCCCAGCGCCCGTCCAGCAACGGCAGGTCACTGGCGTGCGCATCGTCGCGCCGGAACGCATAGAGCTTGAGCAGGGCCTCCACGCAGCGCTGTTCACGCTGGCGCACGGCCTGGTGAAGCGCCTCGATGGCCTGTGCCTGGGCAGACGGTTCACCTTCCACGCTGCGCCGACAAGCGGCGCAGTCCAGCAGCAATTCGGCGATCAGACGCTTGCCGCCTTGCTGACGAGCTACCCGTTGGGCCTGCTGATCATCGATCAGGCGCTGCAAGCTGGGGCGCGCCTCCTCCAGCAGCAGGGCTAGGCTCTCGTACAGGCGGCGCTCGCCATCTTCTGGCGGGGCCACGCTGTCGAATTTCACCAATGCATGAAGCCCAAGCCGGGCGAGTGCTTCACGCCACTGCGGTTCGCGATGCGGATGGCTGGAAACGAAGTTGAGCACCGGTAGAAGTGGCTTGCCGCAGCTTGCCAGCACGTCGAGTTCGTCACGGTACTTGGCCAGCACCGGCTCGCGGGCGTCGATGACATAGAGCCCGGCGTCGCTGGCCAGCAGCTGGCGCAGCACCTTGGCCTCCTGCTCGAAGCGCTGGCGGGCCTCGCTGCCCTGAAGAAACCGCTCCAGCCGCGCCGGGCCATCCAGGCGCTCGCCAGGGCGCTCAAGGCGTTCGAGGTAGTCGAGCAGGGCAATTGCGTCTTCCAGTCCCGGTGTGTCGTAGAGCTCCAGCAGAGGCTGCCCGTCCACGGACAAGCGAGCGCCTTCCACATGGCGTGTGGTGCTGGGACGATGCGAGACCTCCCCGAAACCGACGTCGCGCGTGAGGGTGCGTAGCAGCGAGGTCTTGCCCACGTTGGTGTGGCCTACCACGGCCAGCTTCAAGGGCTCAGTCATGAGCGTGCTCCAACCAGGCCAGCGGTAGGGTGTCGGCATAGGGAAGCCCCAGGCGATCCAGGGCTTCACACCAGTCATTCAGGCGCCGCTCATCGCGAGGCTGATCAGCGGCGGCAGGCAACAGCCAGATGCGCGTACTTCCGGCATTGCGCGCCAGCTCGGCGAGCAAGGCCAGGCTGCCGCGATCCGGCGAGCGCTCAGGGTCAAGGGCAATGGCCAGGCGTGCGGGTGGAAAACGCCCCAGTTGTTCGAGCAGACGATGCCGCGACTCCCGGCTGTCCAGTACGCCGGCATCGGCGACGTTGGCGGGCAATGACGGCGGCCAGGGGCGCTGATCGTCCAGCTCGACGCCAACCAGCAGTGCGCCGGCATTTTCGATGAGTGACGGCTCGGCCTTGAACTGCGGCAGTGTGTCGGGTGCATCGTCTTGGACGCCCAGGCGCTCGCTGTTGGGCATCAGCCTGTCGCGCAGCGGCATGTAGCCTGGCAGGTTCGTGTCCAGCGCCAAATGTTCGCGCCCTTGCCGCCAGCGCCACAGGCACACGCCGGCCAAGAGCAGGCGCGGCAGCACGCCATAGACCAACACCACGCCCAGCAGCCAGCTGGCCCATGCCTGGCGCGTCATGGCCAGGGCCGGCGCGGTGTCGCCGCTGGCACGGATCATGGCCGGGTCAGGCACCGCAAAGCCCAGCAGCGCGGGCAGGGAGCCCAGGGCCTGGGTCATGGCGATGAAGGGTTCGGCCGCCAACAACGTGGTTTCCCAGACGAAGCCATAGCGCCGGGTGGCCAGCAATGTCAGCAGCACACCTACCGCGCTCAGCATGGCCACCAGCCACAGGCTGTGGACCAGCAAACCCAGCAACCAACGGCCCAGGCGTTGGCGCCCCAGCAGCACTAGCAAGGCCGGCGCCAGGTGGGCGGCACGGGCGTCGCGGGCCAAGCGTTCGCTCAACCACAGCCAAAGCCGCCCCAGCAGCGCGCCGTGCTCACCGCTCAGGAACAAGCCGATCAGCCAGCCCAGCAGCATGACCAGGTTCAGCCCCAGCAGGCTGCCCAGCGCCCAGAAGACATTCACCGGCCGCTGCCCGTCACCCAGGGCGGCCAACGCCAGGCCCCCGCCACTGAGCACCGCCATCACCAGCATCGCCAACAGCGCCAGGCGCGCCCCTTGCTTCCAGCGCCACAACGCGGCAGTCATGCCGTCGCGTTCGGCCAACAGCAGCGCACGGGTCTCGATGCGCAAGGCCAGGCTGCCGCCTTGCTGGCGAGCACGGCGGTTGGCTTCCTGATCCTCGAGGGGGCCGGCATGTTCCTCGCGCAGGCGTATCGCCTCGGTGAGCCAGCGCTTGTCCAGCAAAGAAGGTGCAGTCACAGGGTCTTCCATTGCACAGGTCGTGGCAGCAGCATAACTCACCCGTGCGGTGCTATTCTCGCTGGCATGAACACATTACTGCCCCTGAGCCTGATCGTGGCCTGCGCCGAAAACCGCGTGATAGGCATCGACAATTCCATGCCCTGGCATTTGCCGGGGGACTTCAAGTACTTCAAGACCACCACCTTGGGCAAGCCCATCATCATGGGCCGCAAGACCTGGGACTCGCTGGGAAGGCCGCTGCCTGGGCGGTTGAACATCGTGGTCAGCAGGCAGCCCGGGCTGGAACTGGCCGGTGCCGAGGTTTTCGCTTCACTGGAAGAGGCGCTGGTGCGGGCCGATCAGTGGGCGCGCGAGCAAGGTGTCGACGAACTGATGCTGATCGGTGGTGCGCAGCTCTACGGGCAGGCGCTGGAGCAAGGGCTCGTCAGCCGCCTGTACGTGACGCGGGTCGAGCTGTCGCCGCTGGGCGATGCCTGGTTCCCGGATTTCGATCGCAAGCAGTGGACGCTCACGTCCAGCCAGGCGCAGGCTGAGGAAGGCAAGCCGCTGTATCACTTCGAGGTGTGGGACAAGGCCTGAACGCCTGTTGCGCCAGGAAGGGAGCCGCGCTGTGCGGCCCCATCTGCACTCAGGTATGGCTCAATTCTGCGTGTTCATCATCGGCCAGTACCTGCTTGTCGGTTTCCTTGAGCAGCTGGCTGGTTACCACGCCTGCCGTCATCGAACCGTTCACGTTCAACGCCGTACGGCCCATGTCGATCAACGGCTCTACCGAAATCAGCAGTGCCACCAGCTCCACCGGCAAGCCCATGGCCGGCAGCACGATCAGCGCGGCGAAGGTGGCGCCGCCGCCAACCCCGGCCACCCCGGCTGAACTGAGCGTGACGATGGCCACCAAGGTGGCGATCCACAGCGGGTCGAAGGTATCGATGCCAACCGCTGGCGCGACCATCACTGCCAGCATGGCAGGATAGAGCCCGGCACAGCCATTCTGGCCGATGGTGGTCCCGAACGAGGCGCTGAAGCTGGCGATCGACTGCGGCACGCCCAGCCGGCGCGTCTGGGCCTCGATGTTCAGCGGGATACTGGCAGCGCTCGAACGGCTGGTGAAGGCGAAGGTCAGCACCGGCCACACCTTGCGGAAGAAGCGCAGCGGGCTGACCCCGATTGCCGCCAGGATGATGGCGTGAACCACGAACATCAGCGCCAGGCCCAGGTAGGACACGACCACGAAGCTGCCCAGCTTGAGGATGTCTTCCATGTTCGAGCTGGCCACCACCTTGGTCATCAACGCCAGCACGCCGTAAGGGGTGAGTTTCATGACCACGCGCACCAGACGCATTACCCAGGCTTGCAGGGTATCGATGGCCGACAGTGCACGCTGCCCCTTCTCGGCGTCGTCCCTGATCAACTGCAAGGCGGCCAGGCCGACGAAAACGGCAAAGATGACCACGCTGATGATCGATGTCGGCTTGGCCCGCGCCAGGTCGCCGACCGGGTTGCTGGGGATGAACGAGAGCAGCAGTTGCGGGATGTTGAGGTCGGCGACCTTGCCTGCATAGTCGCTGTGGATCACCTGCATGCGTGCGCTCTCCTGGGCGCCTGCCACCAAGCCTTCGGCACTGAGGCCAAAGAGGTTGGTCAGCAGGATGCCGATCAGGGCAGCGATCGCCGTGGTCAGCAGCAGCGTGCCGATGCTCAGGACGCTGATACGCCCCAGGGAAGAAGCATTGTGAAGACGCGCCACGGCACTGAGGATGGAGGCGAAAATCAGCGGCATGACGATCATCTGCAACAGGCCTACGTAGCCGTTGCCGACCAGGTCCAGCCAGGTGATGGTGGTCTTGAGCACGGGGTGCCCTGCGCCATAGATCGTGTGCAGCACCAGGCCGAAGCCCACGCCCAGTGCCAGGCCCAGCAGCACTTTCTTGGCCAGGCTCCAATCGGTATGACGGGTCTGCGCCAGCCCCAGCAACAAGGCCAGGAACGCCAGCAGGTTAAGCAGCAGTGGCAGGTTCATTAAAGCTCCGGAAACGAGAGGATGAGTCGCCGCCTCTATGTGCGATTGCGAGTGGAAATGCTAACAGCCTGAAAACAAAGGAATTTATACCCAAATGGAATTTGTATAGTCGTAAATGGAATATCGAGACGTCGCGGATTGCAATGAACACGGCGTTTACGGGGGCATAAAGGTCGCAATCGAGCGTGACCGACGGGTCTCACTCGACTAGCGTCTGTCAGTCGTCTCAGGAGATTCGTACATGAACGTTGCGCTCAAAACCGCTGCCATTGGCCTATCCCTGCTGTTGAGCCTGAAAACCTTCGCTACCGAGCTTGATCATTGGCCAGCTGAAGCCGCCAAACAGCTCGACCGCATGATCACCGCCAATGCCCACAAAGGTAACTACGCGGTGTTCGACATGGACAACACCAGCTATCGCTATGACCTGGAAGAGGCCTTGCTGCCCTTCATGGAGAACAAAGGGCTGCTGAGCCGCGACAAGCTGGACCCTTCGCTGAAACTCATACCCTTCAAGGACAGCGCCGAGCACAAGGAGAGCCTGTTCAGCTACTACTACCGACTGTGCGAGATCGACGACATGGTCTGCTACCCCTGGGTGGCGCAAGTGTTTTCCGGCTTCACCCTCAAGGAACTGAAAGCACAGGTGGATGAACTCATGGCGTCTGGCAAGCCTGTGCCCAGCACCTATTACGAAGGGGGTCAGGTCAAGGCCATCGAAGTGCAGCCGCCCAAGGTCTTCAAGGGCCAGGCCGAGCTGTACAACAAGTTGATGGAGAACGGCATCGAGGTCTACGTGGTATCAGCCGCTTCCGAAGAGCTGGTGCGCATGGTCGCCTCCGACCCCAAGTACGGCTACAACGTGAAACCGCAGAACGTGATTGGAGTCAGCCTGTTGCTCAAGGATCGCGCCACGGGACAATTGACTACGGCACGCAAGCAGATCAGCGCTGGGCACTACGATGCCAAGGCTAACGAAGGGCTTGAACTGACCCCTTACCTGTGGACACCAGCCACGTGGATGGCGGGCAAGCAAGCGGCGATCCTGACCTACATTGATGAATGGAAAAAGCCCGTGCTGGTGGGCGGCGATACCCCGACCAGCGATGGCTACATGCAGTTTCATGGCGTGGATGTCGGCAAGGGCGGTCTCCACCTGTGGATAAACCGCAAGCCCAAGTACATGGAGCAGCTCGAGGGGATGATCGCCAGCCAGGCAGCTGCCCAGGCCAAGGAAGGGTTGCCGGTGACGGCAGACAAGAACTGGGTGATCGTGACGCCTGAACAGATTCAGTGATGCGTGCAACGGTTTCCTCGTGAGCCAGGCGGTGAACATCGTTAAAAGCTTTTATGGAATGCGGATCGAGTGCTGGCGCAGTGAAATGCCTGGCATCCTGAATGTCGATCACAAATAGTGGACGCATACTTTTAGCCAAGCCCATGCCGAAGAAGATGTCTAGGTGTATGACTTCCAGATGTAGGAAAGGGCCTGAACGCCTTTGCGCTCGGGCCCAGGATCGCCCTGCCGTGGCATCACGTGAACTCAAGTATGGCTCAGTGTTGCTGATTCATCACCAGCCGGCATTGGCTTGTCGGTGTCCTTGAGCAATTGGCTGGTCACTACGCCTGCCGTCATTGATCCGTTCACGCTCAACGCCGTACGGCCCATGGCGAGCAGTGGCTCTACCGGAATCAGCAATACCACCAATACCGCCGGCATGCCCATGACCGTCAACACGACTATCGGCATCAGTGCGCCGCCGCCAACTGTGAGCGAAGTGAGCGTGACGACACCTATAAATGCGGCGATCCACTGCGGATCCAAGGTGTCGATGCCGATAGAGGGCGCGACCAGTACCGCCAAAATGGCAGGATAGAGCCCGGAACAGCCGCTTTGACCGAGGGTGGCTCCGAATGATGCGCTCAAGCTGGCGATCGAGTGAGGCACTCTGAGGTGGCGCGTTTGTACGTCGATGTTCAGCGGGATACTGGCCATACTCGAACTGCTGCTGAAAGCGAGAGTCAGCACCGGCCACACGTTACGGAAGAAATGCAGAGGGCTAACGCCGACTGCCGCCAGTATTATGGCGTGTATCAGGAACATCAGCATCAGGCCCAGACAGGTCACGAACACATAGCTGCCCAGCCCAATGAGATCTTGCAGGTTGGCGTTGACGACTGCTTTTGTCATCAGCGCCAGCACGCCGTAAGGCGCCAGGTTAATGATCACGCCCACCAGGCGTATCAACCAGGCTTGCAGCGTGTCGATGGCCCACAGTGCACGCCGTCCCTTTTTTGCATCTTCATTGCCCAACCGTAGGGCGGCCAGGCCAACAAAGACGGCAAAGATGATCATGCCAATGATCGAGGACGACTTGGCCTCCGGCAGCTCGCCTACCGGGTTGCTGGGGATGAGCGAGAGCAGCGTGTCTGGGATGTTCAGATCGGGGCTCTCGAATGCTTGGCTTTTGTCGTTGAATTGGAACGGGTCGAATAACTGAGCGCTTGGCGTCCACGCTTCGATAGCAAAGCTGACGAAGTTGGTCAGCAGGATACCGATCAGGGCAGCGATGGCGGTGGTCAGTAGCAGCGTGCCGATGCTCAGGACGCTGATAAGCGGCAGGGAGCGGGCAGTGCGCAGACGCGCAATGGCGTGAAGGATTGAGACGAATATCAGCGGCAGGGTGATCATCTGCAACAGTTCGACGTACCCGTCGCCCACCAGATTCAGCCACGGGCTGGTGGCCTTGAGCACGGAGCTTTCCGTGCCATAAATCCTGCGAAGGACCAAGCCGAAGGCCACCCCCAGGGCTAAGCCCAGGAGCACTTTCTTGGGCAGGCTCCAATTGGTATGACGAGTCTGGGCCAGCCCAAACAACAATGCCAGGAACGCCAGCAGGTTAAACAGCAGTGGCAGATTCATTGAAACTCCGGAAAAGGCGGCGGACTCAACGCCGTGCAATACGATTTCAAATGAAAAGGCTAACAGTCAAAAATGGCGTTCTATATATCCAAATGGACTTTACATATTTGAAAAGGGAATAAGGGAAATTCGTCAATTCCGCTAGACCCTGCGTCTTCTGGGGGGTGTAGGCCGTTGTAGAGGTTCGCGACCACAGGGTGCCGGACTGATTTCTATCGTTCCTTTCAGGACATTCTTACGCGATCTTGCATTCAAAACCGCCACCGCTGGCGACCCCTGCTTTTGGTTAAACGCCAACGTCCCTGGACACGATCGCTGACCAGTCGATGTCAAAGATGATGTATGAGCCAAGTCACCGTTTCGGCAATAAAAAACCGGCGCTCAAGGCGCCGGTTCTTGTACAGCTGGACGAGTATCACAGCCCTTCGAGCATCGCCTTATTGCGCACGGCACCTTTGTCGGCACTGGTCGCCAGCAGGGCGTAGGCCTTCAAGGCTGTCGTCACCTTGCGCGAGCGTACTTCAGCCGGTTTCCAGCCCTTCTTGTCCTGCTCGGCGCGGCGCTCGGCCAGCTCGTCATCGCTGACCAGCAGGTTGATCGAGCGGTTGGGTATATCGATCAGGACCTTGTCGCCGTCGCGTACCAGGCCGATGGCGCCGCCTGCGGCGGCTTCCGGCGAGGCATGGCCAATGGACAGGCCCGAGGTGCCCCCCGAGAAGCGGCCGTCGGTGAGCAGGGCGCACGCTTTGCCCAGGCCCTTGGACTTGAGGTACGACGTGGGATAGAGCATTTCCTGCATGCCCGGGCCACCTTTCGGGCCTTCGTAGCGGATGATCACGATGTCGCCGGCTTTTACTTCGTCGGCGAGGATGCCACGCACGGCGCTATCCTGGCTTTCGAAGATCTTGGCCGTGCCTTCGAACACGTGGATCGATTCGTCGACACCGGCGGTTTTCACCACGCAGCCGTCCAGGGCGATGTTGCCGTACAGCACGGCCAGGCCACCCTCTTGTGAATACGCGTGCTCGAAGCTGCGGATGCAGCCGTTCTCGCGGTCGTCATCCAGGGTTTCCCAACGCGTCGACTGGCTGAACGCGGTCTGGGTCGGGATGCCGGCCGGGCCCGCCTTGAAGAAGGTGTGGACTGCTTCGTCGTCGGTCTGGGTGATGTCCCACTTGGCGATGGCTTCTTCCATGCTGCGGCTGTGCACGGTAGGCAGGTCGGTGTGCAGCAGGCCGCCACGGGCCAGCGAACCCAGGATGCTGAAGATACCGCCAGCGCGGTGCACGTCCTCCATGTGGTACTTCTGGATGTTGGGCGCCACCTTGCACAGTTGCGGCACCTTGCGCGACAGGCGATCGATGTCGCGCAGGTCGAACGCCACTTCGCCTTCCTGCGCCGCCGCCAGCAGGTGCAGGATGGTATTGGTCGAGCCACCCATGGCGATGTCCAGCATCATGGCGTTCTCGAACGCCTTGAAGTTGGCGATGCTGCGCGGCAGGACCGATGCGTCGTTCTCGCCGTAGTAACGTTTGCACAGCTCGACGATGGTGCGGCCGGCGGTCAGGAACAACTGCTCGCGGTCCGAATGGGTAGCCAGGGTGGAGCCGTTGCCCGGCAGGGCCAGGCCCAACGCCTCGGTCAGGCAGTTCATCGAGTTGGCGGTGAACATGCCCGAGCACGAGCCGCAGGTAGGACAGGCGCTACGCTCGTATTCGGCGACCTTTTCGTCGGAGGCCGTGCTGTCGGCGGCGATGACCATGGCATCGACCAGGTCCAGGCCATGGCTGGCCAGCTTGGTCTTGCCAGCTTCCATCGGGCCGCCGGAGACGAAGATCACCGGAATGTTCAGGCGCAAGGCGGCCATCAGCATGCCGGGGGTGATCTTGTCGCAGTTGGAGATGCAGACGATGGCATCGGCACAGTGCGCGTTGACCATGTACTCCACCGCGTCGGCGATGATTTCACGGCTGGGCAGCGAGTACAGCATGCCGTCGTGGCCCATGGCGATGCCGTCATCGACCGCGATGGTGTTGAATTCCTTGGCCACGCCACCGGCGCGCTCGATCTCGCGAGCGACCAGCTGGCCCAGGTCCTTGAGGTGCACATGGCCCGGCACGAACTGGGTGAAGGAGTTGGCGATGGCGATGATCGGCTTCTTGAAGTCTTCGTCCTTCATGCCGGTGGCACGCCACAGGGCGCGTGCACCTGCCATGTTGCGGCCGTGGGTGGAAGTCTTGGAACGATAATCAGGCATGAAACACTCCTGGCGGCTTAATCAGGTCACAGAAAGGGGAGTGAGCTTCTCTTGTCCTCTGTACCGCAGGCCGGTTGCCACTGGCACGGATGGGGCCGAAGACCGCGCGGGATCGCCGCGTGCTTGGCCAGAGCTCATAAACCCGCCGGGGGATGACTGGCGATGAATAGCCCGATTCTACACCGCTGGCGCCGGGAAGGCATGACGATGTGCCCAGGTGGCGTTTTTGGGCAAAACCCGAAGTTGTAGGAACCGTCTGAAACGATCCGTGTGAGGCTGACCTGCACCTGACTTGCCATTATCATTCGGCCGCCGCATGTGCGGCTTGACGAGATGACCCTCAATGGACCTTCCCAGTTACCGGTTCACCATGAACTGCAATCTGGCACTGAGCGCGCCGCCGCCAGGGCTGCCTAGGGCTTGAGTCTGCGAGGCTGAAGCCTGCAGGCGCCTGGTCGGCGCCTGGAGAACTTCATGCAAAACCCTATCGATAAAAACACCGCTGTTTGTGCCGTAGACGCTGCGCTCGATACGCAACGGCGGCAAACCACCGAAAGCTTCCACAAAGGCGCCTCCATCACCAATACTATCGGTGACCTGCGGCATGCGACCCTCGGGTTGCTGTACCGCAAGCGTGTGCTGTGGCTGGTGCTGCTGGTGTTCGGCAACCTGTTCTCAGGGGCCGGCATCGCGGCCTTCGAAGAAACGATTGCCGCGCACATCGCGCTGGTATTCTTTCTGCCACTGCTGGTGGACAGCGGCGGCAATGCCGGCTCGCAGTCGGCTACTCTCATGGTCAGAGGTCTGGCCACAGGCGAGGTCACGCTGAGCGACTGGGGAAGAATGCTGGGCCGTGAATTTGGCGTCGCGCTGCTGCTGGGCTGCACCATGGCGGTGGCCGTGGCATCGCTTGGGCTGCTGCGGGGCGGCCCGCAGATCGCCTTGATCGTGGCCAGCAGCATGGTGGTGATCGTGCTGGTCGGCAGCCTGATCGGCATGAGCCTGCCGTTTCTGCTGAGCCGGCTCAAGCTGGACCCTGCCACGGCCAGCGGGCCGCTGATCACCTCGATTGCCGACGCAGCAGGCGTATTGGTGTACTTCGGGATCGCGACCCAGGTGCTTGGGCTTTAAAACGATCGGGGGCCACCCAGGCCCCCGTCTTGGTTTAGCTGTTAGGCAGCAACCGGCAGGTAATGCTCTTGATGTAGCGGGTTTCACCAATCGCCGGGTGCACCGGATGGTCAGGGCCCTGACCACCGCGCTCGAGCAACTGCATGTTGCGGTCCAGGTGACGGGCACTGGTCAGCAGGATGTTGTGCAGGTCGTCTTCGGGGAGGTGCATCGAGCAGGAAGCACTGACCAGAATGCCGTCCTTGTTCAGCATGCGCATGGCCTGCTCGTTGAGCCTGCGGTAGGCAGCCTCGCCGTTCTTCAGGTCTTTCTTGCGCTTGATGAAGGCGGGCGGGTCGGCAATGATCACGTCGAAGCGTTCCTCGGCTGCCTTGAGTTCGCGCAAGGCTTCGAAGACGTCGCCCTCGATGCAGGTCAGCTTGTCACCGATACCGTTGAGCTGGGCGTTGCGTTCAACGCCATCCAAGGCAAAGCCCGAGGCATCGACGCAGAACACTTCGCTGGCGCCGAAGGCACCTGCCTGCACGCCCCAACCGCCGATGTAGCTGAACAGGTCGAGTACGCGCTTGCCCTGAACATAGGGGGCCAGGCGTGCACGGTTCATGCGGTGGTCATAGAACCAGCCGGTTTTCTGGCCTTCACGGACCGGGGCTTCGAAACGGACACCGTTTTCTTCCAGCGGTACCCAATCCGGGACTTCACCGTAGACGGTTTCCACATAGCGCTGCAGGCCTTCGGCATCGCGGGCTGCCGAATCGTTCTTGAACAGGATGCCGCTCGGCTTGAGCACCTGGACCAGCGCCGCGATGACCTCATCCTTGTGCGCTTCCATGGTTGCCGATGCCAGTTGCACCACCAGAATGTCGAAGAAGCGATCGACGACCAGCCCCGGCAGCCAATCGGAATCGCCATAGACAAGTCGGTAGCACGGCTTGTCGAACAGGCGCTCGCGCAGGGACAAGGCCACGTTCAAGCGGTGCACCAGCAGCGATTTGTCCAGCGGCAGTTTAACGTCGCGTGACAGCAGACGGGCGCAGATCAGGTTATTGGGGCTTAGGGCAACGATGCCCAGTGGTTTGCCGTTGGCGGCTTCGAGCACGGCCTGCTGACCGGCCTGCAAGCCTTGAAGCGGGGTGGCGGCAACGTCCACTTCGTTGCTGTAGACCCACAGGTGGCCTGCGCGCAGGCGGCGGTCGGCATTGGCTTTAAGGCGAAGACTGGGCAGGGACATGACGTCGCTCCGGAAAAAAGAGCGGGAGTATAACCCCTACCCAGCCTTATTGCTGAGCGCCAGCGGTCAGGACGACAGGGCCTGGATCAGTGCCTTGTTGAAGGCAGGGATGTCATCGGGCTGCCGGCTGCTGATCAGGTTCCCGTCAACCACCACTTCTTCGTCGACCCACTCGGCGCCAGCGTTGCGCAGGTCATCCTTCAGGGTCTTGAAGCTGGTCATGCGCTTGCCCTGGGTCAAGCCGCTCGAAATCAGCAGCCAGCCGCCGTGGCAGATCACGGCAATCGGTTTGCCGGCTGCGTCATGGCTTTTGACGATTTTCTGGGCGCCTTCAACCAGGCGAATGGTGTCCGAGTTCTGTACGCCGCCTGGCAGGACCACGGCATCATAAAGCTCGCTGGCGCTGTCGAAGGTGCCGTCGACCTTGAACTCGTCCGCGGGCTCGTCGTGGTTCCAGCCGCGCACCGTGCCTTGCTTCTCGCTCAGCACGTGCACCTGCGCACCTGCCTGCTGCAGGGCGTCACGCGGGCCTGTCAATTCCACCTGTTCGAAGCCATCAGTCACCAGGATGGCCACGCGCTTGCCGTTCAATTCAGTACCCATGGGCCTTGCTCCTTTACTCGATGAATATGATAAACAGGCCCGTCCGCGCTTGTGAAAGTTCAAGTTCACTGATCCAGCGGTTAGTTCTGTGGGGTGCATCGCGGTAGAATTGGCAGTCCCATACGAGTGTGCACGCATGTCCCAAGAACTCACCGCCGAACAGATCCAGCAAGCCTTGCAAGGCATCAGCATCCCGCCGCAGCCGCAGATCATGGTCGATTTGCAGTTCGAGCAGTACATGCCTGATCCGGACCTGGAAACCATCGCCAAACTGATCGCACAGGACCCTGGGTTGTCGGGCGCCTTGCTCAAGCTGGTCAACTCGGCGCACTTTGGCCTGTCCAACAAGATAGGCTCGATCCAGCGTGCGGTGAACTTGCTGGGTAGTCGTTCGATCATCAACTTGATCAACGCGCAGTCGATCAAGGGCGAAATGAGCGATGAAACCATCGTCACGCTCAACCGGTTCTGGGATACCGCGCAGGATGTGGCGATGACCTGCCTGACGCTGGCCAAGCGCACGGGTATTCAGCCTGCCGACGAAGCCTATACCCTCGGCCTGTTCCACGACTGCGGCGTTCCGCTGATGCTAAAGCGCTTCCCCACGTACATGGATGTGCTCGAAGAAGCCTATGCAAAAACCGACGAGCAGACCCGCGTCGTGGACACGGAGAACCGCGCCTTCAACACCAATCATGCCGTCGTCGGCTATTTCACGGCCAAGTCCTGGCGCTTGCCCGAACACCTGACCGGGGCCATCGCCAACCACCACAACGCGCTGGCGGTGTTTCGCGATGACAGCGCCCGCAACAACCAGAGCCAGATGAAAAACCTGTTGGCGGTGCTCAAGATGGCCGAGCATATCTGTGCCTCCTACCGGGTATTGGGCAACCAGTCGGTGGATCAGGAATGGAACGTAGTGGGGCCGCTGGTGCTCGATTACATAGGCTTGTCGGAATACGACTTCGACAACCTCAAACAGAACATCCGAGAACTAGGTGGGCACTGATACATGCCTGAGTTACCCGAGGTAGAGACCACCCGGCGCGGTATTGCACCGCACGTCGAAGGTCAGCGCGTCAGCCGCGTGGTCGTGCGTGACCGCCGCTTGCGCTGGCCGATCCCGGAAGACCTGGACGTGCGGCTCTCCGGGCAGCGCATCGTCACGGTCGAACGCCGGGCCAAGTACCTGCTGATCAATGCCGAAGTGGGCACCCTGATCAGCCACTTGGGCATGTCGGGCAATCTACGGCTGGTGGAGGCGGGCTTGCCGGCTGGCAAGCATGAGCACGTGGACATCGAGCTCGAATCCGGTCTGATGCTGCGCTATACCGACCCGCGCCGCTTTGGCGCCATGCTCTGGAGCCAAGACCCGCTCAACCATCAATTGCTGCTGCGGCTCGGCCCCGAACCGCTGACCGAGCTGTTTGACGGTGAGCGATTGTTCCAGCTGTCCCGAGGCCGTTCGATGGCGGTCAAGCCCTTCATCATGGACAACGCCGTGGTCGTTGGGGTGGGCAACATCTATGCGACCGAAGCACTGTTCGCTGCCGGCATCGATCCGCGCCGAGCGGCCGGTGGCATCTCGCGGGCGCGATACCTGAAGCTGGCCATCGAGATCAAACGCGTGCTGGCGGCCGCCATCGAGCTGGGCGGCACCACGCTGCGCGATTTCATCGGCGGTGATGGCCAGCCAGGGTACTTCCAGCAGACACTGTTCGCCTACGGGCGCGGCGGCTTGCCCTGCAAGGTGTGTGGCACCGAGTTGCGGGATGTGAAGCTTGGGCAACGCGCAAGTGTGTTCTGCCCGCGCTGCCAACGCTGAAGCCATGCGCGCTTCGGGATGATCGCCATGGAGAGGCCGATGCGCGAGGATGCCGGCGGCCGGCAGCGTCAGGCCTTGCCAGTGATCTTGAGGTACTTGGCCATCAGTTGCTCTTCGCTTTCCGGGTGCGCCTCATCCAGTGGGATGCAGTCGACCGGGCAGACCTGCTGGCACTGCGGCTCGTCGTAATGACCCACGCACTGGGTGCACAGGTTGGGGTCGATCACGTAGATCTCTTCGCCTTGGGAGATGGCCTCGTTGGGGCACTCGGGTTCGCAGACGTCGCAGTTGATGCAATCGTCGGTGATGATCAGGGACATGGGGGCTCCGGCCGGGGCTCAGCGCCCGGGCATGTTCAACGCAATGGGCACAATTGTGCCGCATTCGCGCCTGCAGTGCACGCAGGCGCGACGATCTGGAACAGCGGCTTTACTTCTTGAAGCGTTCAGTCAGCGCATCGGCCACGGCCGGGTGCACGAATTTGCTGATATCGCCCCCCAGTGCGGCTATTTCGCGGACCAGGGTCGACGAGATGAACGAGTACCGCTCCGACGGCGTGAGAAACAGGCTCTCGACGTCGGGTGCCAGTTGACGGTTCATGTTCGCCAGCTGGAACTCGTATTCGAAGTCCGACACTGCACGCAAACCCCGAAGGAACACATTGGCACCTTGCTCCTTGGCAAAATGCGCCAGCAACGAGGAAAAGCCGATGACTTCGACATTGGGCAGGTGCCTGGTGACCTCACGGGCCAGCTCCACGCGTTGTTCCAGCGGGAACAAAGGGTTTTTCTTGGGGCTGGCGGCCACTGCAATGATCACGGTGTCGAACAGCCGCGAGGCGCGCTCGACCAGATCGCCATGGCCTTTGGTAATGGGGTCGAAAGTACCCGGGTACAACACTCGGTTCATCGCGTCATCCTGGCTGGAGTGCGTTGGGGAGTCGGATGGTAGCGCAGCGACTGCGCCCGGCCAAGTCATGCGGCCGGCCAAGGCACTATACTTTGGGCCAGCCAATGGTGCGAGGGCACGGCGCTTTGATACGGTGCAACGCCTTGGCAATACCTCGTACCATGGCGGTTTTCACTGCTCCGTAGACAGGATGCTGGACATGGCCCGGCCCATCAAGACCCGCGAGAGAATCGTTCAGAGCAGCCTTGAGCTGTTCAATCAGTCGGGCGAACGCAGCGTCAGCACCAACCATATCGCGGCGCACCTGGGCATCTCGCCAGGCAATCTCTATTACCACTTCCCCAACAAACAGGCGATCATCGCGGTTTTGTTCAGCCAGTACGAAACGCACGTAGACAGTTTTCTGCGTCCGCCGCAGGGGCGCCCGCTGGCGGTGCAGGACAAGCGGTTCTACTTGCAGGCGCTGCTGGCTGCCATGTGGAACTACCGTTTCCTGCACCGGGACCTAGAGCATCTGCTGGGCAGCGATGCTGAGCTGGCAGCCCGTTATCGGCGCTTCTCCGCACGCTGCATGCGTCAGGGCAAGGCCATTTACCGCGGCTTCGTCGAGGCGGGTATTCTGGCGATGAACCCCGCGCAGCAGGAGTCGCTGACCATCAATGCCTGGATCGTGCTCACCTCGTGGGTGCGCTTTCTCAGCACGACCCGGGAGCATGCAACGCACCTGGGTGAAGAAGCGTTCAAGCGGGGCGTCTATCAGGTGCTGGCCCTTGAGCTGGGGTTCGTCACCGAGCCTGCGCGCAATGCCGTGCAGGCCTTGTGCAGCGAGTTTCACGTACCGTTCATTCAGGCGCTTGAGCACTAGCGCCCGGGCCCGGGATTACATCGATCAGGAGATTGTCATGTCACTTGCGCAGTTGATCACCCCGCAGCAGTTGGCCGAGCGGCTGGATTCACCCGGCCTTGTCATTCTCGACTGTCGTTTCGCCCTTGAGGATGTGGATTACGGTCAGCGCAGTTACGCCTTGGGTCACATCGAAGGGGCGCACTTTGCCGACCTTGAGCGAGACTTCAGCGGCCCGGTCAGCAAGGGTGTGACAGGGCGACACCCGCTGCCTGATCCAGAAAAGCTGGTAGCGCGCCTGCGCGAATGGGGCGTAGATAACGAGAGCGACGTGGTGCTGTACGACGACGGTACCGGTGCCTATGCGGCGCGAGGCTGGTGGCTGCTGGCCTGGCTGGGCAAACGCAGTGGCGTTGCAATCCTGGACGGCGGCCTGACCGCCTGGCACGCCGCGCACCTGCCATTGAGCCTGGATCCCCCGGCCCGGCGCGAAGGCAACTTCAGCGGCCAGCCCGATGAGGCCATGCTGATCGATGCCGAAAGCCTGGTTCAGCGCCTGGGCAGCTCAGACCTGACCCTGCTGGATGCGCGCGCATTGCCACGTTTTCGTGGCGACATGGAACCCATCGACCCAGTGGCAGGACACATCCCTGGCGCACGCTGCGCCGCCTTCACCGAGAACCTTGGCAGCGACGGCCGGTTTCTTCCGCCCGAGCAACTCCGGCAACGTTTCGAGCAGCAGCTGCAGGGACGCGCGCCTGAGCATCTGGTTGCGTACTGCGGTTCAGGGGTAACGGCGTGTCATAACCTGTTCGCGCTGGCATTGGCCGGTTACCCGCTCGGCAAACTGTATGCAGGCTCATGGAGTGAGTGGATCACCCGCCCTGAGCATGCAGTGGCAACGGGCGACCAGTAGGCCCTCCACTACAGGCCTTCGCGTAACCATTGCGGAATTCGGCGCTCCAGGTAATAGCCCGGTTTTCGCAGGCTGCCGTCGACGAACCCGACATGGCCACCCTGAGCGTGCAGCTCAAGCTCGGTCCCTGGGGCCAGCTCATCTGCCGTCGGCACGCTCAGAGGCGAGACGAAGGGGTCGTCGCTGGCCTGGATGATCAGGGTCCGGGTACGGTTATGGCTCAGGTAGAAGCCACTTGAAGCGCGGCGATAATAGTCGTGCACATCCTGAAAACCGTTCAGCGGTGCAGTGACCTTGGCATCGAAATCCCAGAACGTGCGCAAGCCATGCAGTGGACCGAGCTGCTCCAGGATTGCCAGCCGTTCTGGGTGACCATGGTCTTTGAACAGGCGCTGCTTGACCTGCACATAGGCCAGCATCTCGCGCATGAAATGCGCCTGGTACACCTTCGAAAACCCCAGGCCGATACGATCGGCACACTGATCCAGGCGAAAAGGCACGGAAACGGCGACTGCCGCCTGCAACCGGCTGTTGTCACCCTGTTCGCCCAGGTATTTGAGCAGGACATTGCCTCCCAGGGAGTAGCCCACCGCGTACAGGGGCGCCAGCGGCCTTTTGGCACACAGGTGACTGACGATCTCAGCCAGGTCCTCACTGGCGCCGGAATGGTAGCTGCGGGGCAGCAGGTTCGGTTCCCCAGAGCAGCCCCGCCAGTTCGCCGCGACGCTCGCCCAGCCCAGTGCGTGCAGCGCCTGTTGCAAGCCTTTGACATAGGGTGAGCCCGATGACCCCGTCAACCCGTGAAGCACCAGCACCAGCGGCGCATGGGGCTGGTGCGGGCCATGCCAGTCAAGGTCGATGAAGTCCCCGTCCGCCAGCCAGATGCGTTCGCGCTCGCGTTGCAGCGTCGGCGTCTTGCGCCACAGCGGTCCCCACAATGTTTGCAGGTGAGGGTTGGAAAGGCCTTTGGCAGGATGAAACAGGGCGCTGGAACTTGGCATGCTGGGCAACTCGTGATGTGCCCGGCTAGAGTGCCATGAAACAGCGCTTGTATCAGCCTTCACTGACTCGCCTTACCCCGTGCTCGCCTATCGCTGGGCTGGCTCCGGCGCAGGCAAGGGGGACTGCTCAGCGTCGGGGCCGAGGGTGACGAATACCTGAGGTGCCTTTCGCCACCACACCTGCGCCACTTCACGAAGGTATGCAGGGGTCAATGAAGCAAGCCTGTCCAGATGGGTGGTCAGGTAATCGGCGGGCAAGCCCTGATGGCTGTGCGTGGCCAATGTCGCTGCCAGATGTGCGCTGTCGGCCAGTTGGCGGTGCAGCCGGGCAGCGATCTGATTGACGGCCATGTCGCACTCGACCTGAGTTGGCCCACGTGTGTGCAGGCAGTCCAGCATCCCTGCGACCAGTGCATGTGAAGCTTCCCGGTATTGGGGGGCGACGTCCCAGTGTATGTGCAGCAGTGTTCCAGCATCCAAGTGCCTGAGTTTGGTGGTGACCGTGTAGGTCAGCCCTCGCAGATGGCGCAGTTCCTGAGGCAAGCGCGCTTCGTGGTTGCCGCCCAGAATCTCGGTCAGCAACTCCAGTGCAGCATAGACCGGGTCGCTGGGTAGCACAGGAACGGCCACTGTCAGCATTGCCTGAGTTGCACTGCCAGGGTGCGTGATATGGTGTGACAGCGGCGACTGCTCAGCCAGCATGGACGGCGGCTGCGCTGCCCACTGCTGCGGCAAATCACGTGTCAGGTCATTGACCAGTTGCTCTGCGTCGTCCCGGCTAAGGTCGCCGACCAGCCCTATGTCGAGGTTATTGGCCGAGTAGGCCTTTGCATGAAAAGCCCGCACTTGGTCAGTGGTCAAGGGGCCGATGATCCCAGCATCGGCGTGCGACGCGTACGGATGGCCGCTGAAGACATGACCGGTGGTTGTATTGATCAGGCGTGCCAGCGGATTGAGTTTTTGCCGGCCTTGGTAGAGCGCTATTCGATCACGTATCTTCGTAACGTCCTCTGGGCGAAACGCAGGGCGAGCCAGCATCTGCGCCAGCGTTTGCGAAACTGCTCGCAGCAAACCGGGTGTGCTCAGGCACCTTAGCGTGATCGTGGCTTTTTCTTCGCTCAACGAGCGTCCCACGATGGCGCCCCTTGCAGTCATTTGCTCGGCAAATTGCGCCGCGCTCAGGGTTGCCGTGCCCTGATCAAGGCTGTAGAGCGTCAGCGCGGCCAGCCCTGGGTGATCGCCATCAAGTGCGCTACCTGCCCGGAATCGCAGCACCAGATCAATCATGGGGCGATCATGCGTAGCCATGAAACTGACCTTCGTGCCTTGCGCCGTCTCCCACCGCTCAGCCGTGGCCAGGAGTGCAGGAGGCTGGTCGAGTTCGACACGCTGGGTCGAGCTCAGCCTTGCCATCGCTTGCCGCGCCGTATCGATGGCAGGCCCTTGGCACAGCACAGGTGCTGGTTGGCGTATCTGATCGTCGTTCATGCTTGCGCTCCTGGTAGAAGAGAGGTGGTGGTCAGCCGCTCACGCCCCAGATAAGTGCGCGCTACCTGCTGCACCTGAGCACTGTCGATGATCGATATCAGGCGCGCATGTTCGTCGATCAGGCTTGCTGGTTGCCCTGTCGCGGCCATGGCGCCGATTTGCGAAGCTTGGGCCGTTGCGCTGTCGAGAGAGAAAAGCTGGCGGGCGAGCAGTCGCAGCTTTATCTGCTGCAACTGTTCAGCCGACAAGGCTTCGGTTTGCAAGCGTGCTATCTGCTCATAAGTCGCTTCAGTAGCTTGTTCGAGGGTCGCATTCAGTGTGTTCACGTAGGCTGAGAAGGTGATTACGGTGTCGCCACGTACAAGGGGGTCATAGGTTGCGGCAACGCCTGTCAGCAGGCCCCGTCCCCTGACAAGTTCGGCATACAGCCAAGCGCTGGAGCCCTCGGCCAGCACTTCACAGATCAGCTCGAGGGTTTTGCTCGTGAGTGCATCGTTGGCTGTGGCACAACTGGGGACGTTGAAGGACATCAGCAGGCCATGGCTAAGGCCGGGCAAGCTAACGGCCTGGCTGCGTTCCGCCATTGGAGCGTCTGAGCGGGGAAAAGGCGAGTCTGGCAGCTGACCGCGCTCCAGGTGCGCGAAGTACGTTTCGACCTGCTGTTTCAACGTTTCCAGTTCCACGTTGCCCACCACGACGAGCGTGGCGTTGTTAGGCCGGTAGCGGGTGGTGTACCACTGCCGCAGCGTTGGCAGGTCGATGTTCTGTAGATCTATCGCCGAACCGAAGCTTGGGGTCGCATACGGGCTGCTGCCGTGAGCCAGGGCCAAGTGACGGTCGTAGGCTTGCTGGATGGGCTGGGCGTCTACTTTCAGGCGTCGTTCGTCAGCGATCGCCTTGGCGCCTCGTGCCAACTCGGGCAACCCGAATGTGGCCGTGTCCATGGCATCTGCCAACAGTTCGAGCGCAACGGGCAGGCGCGATGCAGGCAACAACATGTCGAAAGAGGTGGCATCGAGGAGAGTACTGGCATTGGCCTGTCCCGCAAGGCGGGCAACGACTTTCGCGTACTGCCCAGGCTCAAGCTTGCGGCTGCCTTCGAAGATGACGTGTTCGAGCAAGTGCGAGAGGTTCGTCTGCCCTGCTGGCTCGTGACGGGTACCGACGTTGTACCAGAGCTGGACGGCGGCGAGGGCATTTCGGCTCTGCTGTCTCAGGTAGACGGACAGGCCGTTTTCAAGCGTGAAATGCTGCACAGGGGAGGGGCTGGCGCCTGCAAGAGAGGCAAGCGCCGCCGAGACATCATCGGCCAGTGAAGGCGCGGAGAGCGATACGGTCATGCTGAGGTGCTCGGATGGCTAGAGACCCGAGCAGCATCAGTCAACGTGGGGCGCCAGCTGCGCTAAATAGTTAGCCCCGTTGCCACAGTGCGTAATGCACCTGTCCGGTTTTCTTCTCCCGGTGCAGTCGCCAGTTGGCAGGTAGCTGCAAGGTCGACGGAGCCGCTTCGCTCTCGGTATATACCCACGCTTGCTCGCTCAGCCACTGGTTCTGTTCGAGCAGGTTGCAGGTGTCTGCCAGCAACTGCTGATGAAAAGGTGGGTCCAGGAATACCAGGTCGAATTGCTTTTTGGCAGGGCCTTGCAGATAGCGCAAGGCATCGGTCTGAAGGATCTGTCCCCGTGGACAGCGCAGGATCTCGAGGTTGTGCTTGAGGTTGGCGATGGCGGCAGAATTGCTGTCCAGTGCCACGGCATCCTCGGCCCCGCGAGACAGGGCCTCCAGTACCAACGCCCCGCTGCCGGTGAAGGCGTCGAGCACGTGCGCGCCCTCGATATAGGGGGCCAGCCAGTTGAAAACCGTCTCGCGTACCCGGTCAGGTGTAGGGCGCAAGCCCTCACCATCGGGCACGGCCAGACGACGGCTGCGCCATTGGCCCGCGATGATGCGCAGGTGGCCCTGGCCCTTGCTCTGGCCCGGTTGCTGGCGGGCGGGAGGGTTGGATCTTGGCATTAGTGCTCCGGTACCCCGAGCGGTTGCCCGGAGGGTTTATCAGTAGGGGCTGGCAGTGGCTTCTGCGGCACCTTCGGACCGACTGTGACGATGACCAGCTTGTCGGCGGACAAATGCTTGTTCATGGCGTCCTTGACCTGTTCGACGGTCAGGGCCTGGGACTGCTGCATGAAGTCTTCCAGCCAGCTCAATGGCAGGTTGTAGAAGCCGATGGCGCCCAGTTGCCCGACGATGCTGGCATTGCTCGCATTGGAAAGCGGGAAGCTTCCAGCCAGCTCGCGCTTGGCATCGTCCAGTTCCTGCTGGGTAGGGCCGCTGCGCAGATAGTCGGCCAGAATACCCTGAACCAGCTTCAATGTCCCTTCGCTGAGTTCGGCGCGGGTTTGCAGGTTGATCATGAACGGGCCGCGCACTTGCATCGGGCTGAAGGCCGAATAGACACCGTAGGTCAGACCGCGCTTTTCACGCACCTCACTCATCAGCCGCGTGCCGAACGCGCCGCCACCGAGGATCTGATTGCCCAGTGACAAGGCTGGCCAATCCTTGTCCTGGCGATCGATACCCAGCTCTGCGAGCATCAGGTGTGTCTGTTGGGACGGAAACTCGATGTGGGTGAAGCCTGCCTTGGGCGCTGTCGGCTGGGCTGGGGCAGGCAAGGCCGGGCCTTTGGGCAGGCCGGCTGAAACCTGCGCGGCAATTGCCTCGGCTTCGCTGCGGTTCAGGTCGCCCACCAGTGCAATGACGGCATTGCCCGGTGTGTAAGCCTTGGCATGAAACGCACGCAACTGCTCAAGGGTAATGCCGGTGATGCTTTGCGGTGTCCCATCGCTGGGATGCGCATAAGGGTGTTCGCCGTACAGGTGGGTGAACAGCGTCTTGCCTGCAAGCTTGCCGGGGTTCTGCTTATCGTACTCGAAGCCGGCCAGCATCTGGTTCTTGAGCCGTTTGAGCGCCTCGTCCGGGAAGGTGGGCTTGCCTGTGACCTCGGTAAACAGCTTCAAGGCCGGTTCGCGCTTGTCCTTGGCACTGAGGCTACGTAGCGAAGCGACGGCCATGTCGCGGTACGAGCCGTTGGCGAAATCCGCCCCAAGGCTCTCGAAGCCTTGGGCGATGGCAGTCACATCCTTGCCCTTTACGCCTTCGTTGAGCATGGCGTTGGTCAGGGCCGCCAGGCCTGGTGTGTCACCGTCCTGGCTGCTGCCGGCGGCGAAGGTCACGCGCAGGTCGAACATCGGGAGCTCGCGGGCCTCGACGAACAGCACCCGCGCGCCTTCAGCCGTATTCCAGTGCTGGATGTTCAGCTGGCGGGTAGTGGGCGCCTTGCCGTCAAGCTCGGCCAGGGACTGTAAAGTGTTGGCCTGCCGGGCTTGTGCATTGCCAGCCTTGGCAGCGTCCTCGGCCAGTGCCGGTACGGCCAGTGCAGCCGTCAATGCCCAAGTACAGATAGCCGTAGCCAGCCAGTGGGGACGATGCAAGCGACGGTCACTCATGAGCGGACTCCTCGGGCAGAACATGGGCAACGCTCAGGCGTTCGCGGGTGAAATAGGTACGGGCAGCTTGCTGGATGTCCTGAGGGGTAACGCGCTTGAGTTCGTCCAGCTCGCTGTCGATCAACTTCCAGGACAGGCCGACGGTTTCCAGCTGGCCGATGGTGGTTGCCTGGCTGCTGATCGAGTCGCGGTCATACACCAGCCCGGCGATGACCTGGGCGCGCACGCGCTCGAGCTCTTCTGCCGTCGGCGGTGTGGTCTTGAGTTCATCCAGCAGTTGCCAGATGCCCTTTTCCACGTCTGCCAGGGTTTTTTGTTTCTGCACGTTGGGCGTGGCTGAAATCAGGAACAGGCTGTCGCCGCGCGTGAAGGCGTTGTAGCTGGACGAGGCCCCGGCCACCAGCTCCTGCCCGCGCTCCAGTCGTGCGGGCATGCGTGCACTGTAGCCGCCATCGAGCAAGGCCGAGATCAGGCGCAAGGCATGCACCGTGCGAGGGTCCTGGGCCGTGGGCAGGCCAGGTACGTTGAAGCCGTAGATCAGGCTCGGCAGCTGGGTGCGCACGTGCAGGGTCAGCTGTCGCTGGCCGGGCTCTGCCAGCTCCAGCGGCAGCTTGGCCGCAGGTGTGTCCCGGCGAGGAATAGCGCCGAAGTACTTCTGGGCCAGGCCCTTGACCTCGTCGGCGGTAACATCGCCCACCACCACGAGCGTGGCGTTGTTGGGTGCGTACCACGAGGTGTACCAGTGGCGCAGCTCCTCGACTTTCATGCGCTCCAGGTCAGCCATCCAGCCGATGGTTGGGGTGTGGTAGCCGCTGGCCGGGTAGGCCATGGCACGAAACAGCTCGAACGCCTTGGCATTGGGCTGGTCGTCGGTGCGCAGGCGGCGCTCTTCCTTGATGACCTCGATTTCACGGCTGAACTCGTCGGCCGGCAGACGCAGGCTGGCCAGGCGATCGGCCTCCAGCTCGAAGGCGACCGGCAAGCGATCGCGCGCCAGCACCTGATAGTAGGCGGTGTAGTCGTCGCTGGTGAACGCGTTCTCTTCGGCGCCCAGATCCCGCAGGATGCGCGAGGCTTCGCCAGGGCCGACCTTGGCACTGCCCTTGAACATCATGTGCTCGAGCGCATGCGAAAGGCCGGTCTGGCCAGGCGTCTCGTAGCTGGAGCCGACCTTGTACCAGATCTGCGAGACCACCACCGGGGCGCGATGGTCTTCGCGCACGACCACTTTGAGGCCGTTATCCAGGATGAATTCGTGAGTGGGTTGCACATCGGCGGCGAAGGCCGCAAGCGGGAGGCACAGCGTGCCGAGCAACAGGCCAGCGGCGCGGCGGGCTAGAGCATTCATACGGTGTTTAACCTGTTCGGCGGCCCGCTGGGTTTAGCGTCGGCAGGCCAGGAGGTGCTAGGATACTGATCCGGTTGCCTGGCGACCATGCCTGTCGCCGTTCTGGCCTGCAGGACATCAAGACAAAACGTTGCGCATGAACCAGCCGGCTTCTAGATAGTCTGTTCTGCGTAGAAAGAATTCCTGATGCGCCCTAGCGGGCCATCGCTACCCTGAGATAGCCGTCTTCCATGTTTGGTTCCAACGACGACAAAAAAGCGCCGGCCGAGGCTGGCGAGAAGAAAGGCCTGTTCGGCTGGTTCCGCAAGAAGCCGCAGCCACCTGCGCAAGCGGACGTGCCGACGGAAAAATCCCCTGCTGTCCAAGCGCCCGCGCCAGCGACACCCGATCAAACGGATGGGCCTGCACCGCTGGCCGAGCAAGCTGCCCCGGCCGTAGCGCCGACTGCGGAGCCGACACCCCCAGTTCAGGTGACGCCTGCGCCCTTGCCCGAGGTCGCTGTGCCCGTGGCACCCGCGCCGGTCGCCGACCCTGCACCACACGTGCCTGCACCTGCACCTGCACCAACGCCTGCTGCTGTGCCTGAAGTGGAAGTTCCTGCCCCCGTGAGCAACCTGGTGCTGCCGGTTGCAGAAGAACCCGTGGCGCTGGTGCCCGATCTGCAAGCCAAGGCGCCACCAGTGATTCCGGATCGCCCGGCGCCTGCGCCGGCAGTCCAGCCCGTTGCAGAGCCGGCCAAGGTCGATTTGCACATCGAGGCCGAGGCTGCCCCGTCCGTCGAAGCCGCTCAGTCCGAGCCTGTGAAAGCAGGCTTTTTCGCCCGCCTCAAGCAGGGGTTGTCCAAGACCAGCGCCAGCATTGGCGAAGGCATGGCCAGCCTGTTCCTGGGCAAGAAAGTCATCGATGACGATTTGCTCGACGAGATCGAGACCCGCCTGCTGACCGCCGACGTCGGCGTGGAGGCCACGTCCACCATCGTTCAGAACCTGACGCAGAAGGTGGCCCGCAAGCAGCTGGCCGACGCCGACGCGCTGTACAAGTCCTTGCAGGAAGAGCTGGCCGCGTTGCTCAGGCCTGTCGAGCAGCCGATGGTCGTGGCGGCGCAGAACAAGCCTTATGTGATCCTGGTGGTAGGCGTCAATGGCGCCGGCAAGACCACCACCATCGGCAAGCTGGCCAAGAAGCTGCAGATGGAAGGCAAGAAAGTGATGCTGGCTGCAGGCGATACCTTCCGGGCCGCAGCGGTCGAGCAGTTGCAGGTGTGGGGTGAGCGTAACCGCATCCCGGTGATCGCGCAGCACACTGGCGCCGACTCCGCCTCGGTGATCTTCGACGCGGTGCAGGCAGCCAAGGCCAGGGGCGTGGATGTGCTGATCGCCGACACTGCCGGGCGCCTGCACACCAAGGACAACCTGATGGAGGAGCTGAAGAAGGTCCGCCGCGTCATCGGCAAGCTCGATCCCGATGCGCCGCACGAAGTGCTGCTGGTGCTCGACGCCGGTACCGGCCAGAACGCCATCAGCCAGGCCAAGTATTTCCACCAGAGCGTGGAGCTGACCGGTCTTGCGCTCACCAAGCTCGACGGTACCGCCAAGGGTGGTGTCATCTTCGCCCTGGCCAAGCAATTCAAGCTGCCTATCCGGTTCATCGGTGTCGGTGAAGGGATCGATGACCTGCGCACCTTTGAAGCCGAGCCGTTCGTCAAGGCCCTGTTCGCCGAGCGAGACTGACCATGATTCGATTCGAACAGGTTGCCAAGCGCTACCCCAACGGCCATGTGGGGCTGCACGAGCTGAGTTTCCGGGCGCGTCGGGGCGAATTCCTGTTCGTCACCGGGCATTCGGGTGCAGGTAAAAGTACGCTGCTGCGCCTGCTGCTGGCCATGGAGCGTCCCACCAGCGGCAAACTGATGCTGGCCGGGCAGGACCTGGGTCAGATCAGCAATTCGCAGATCCCGTTCCTGCGCCGCCAGATAGGCGTGGTGTTCCAGAACCACCAGTTGCTGTTCGACCGCACGGTCTTCAACAACATTGCCTTGCCCCTGCAGATACTGGGCTTGTCCAAGGCCGAGATCGCCAAGCGCGTGGACTCGGCGCTGGAGCGGGTGTCTCTGGTCGACAAAGGCGAGTTGTACCCTGCCGACTTGTCGACCGGCCAACAGCAGCGCGTGGGTATCGCCCGCGCCATCGTGCACCAGCCAGCCTTGCTGCTGGCCGACGAGCCAACCGGCAACCTCGACCCGCGCCTGGCCGCAGAGATCATGGGTGTTTTCGAAGACATCAACCGACTGGGCACAACGGTCTTGATCGCTAGCCACGACCTGGCCCTGATCGCGCGCATGCGTCACCGCATGTTGACCTTGCAGCGCGGCCGTTTGATCGGCGACGGGGAGGCCGGACAATGAGCACCACACGTTCACCAAAAGTTTCCGAGCGCGTCGCGCCCAAGCCTGCCGACCCCCAGCCTGCCAAGAAGCGTGGTGCAGGCGCCGACGATGACGGCCCGGACCTGCGTACTCTTATGCACGCCTGGCTTGAAAGCCATCGCGCCAGCCTGGCGGACAGCTTGCGGCGACTGGGCAAGCAACCCATTGGCAGCTTCTTCACCTGCATGGTGATGGCCGTGGCGCTGAGCATGCCCATGGGGCTGTCATTGCTGCTCAAGAACGTCGAGCAATTGGGCGGGTCCTGGCAGCGCGCCGCGCAAATCTCCCTGTACCTCAAGCTCGATGCCAACAGCCGTGACGGCGAGGCGTTGCGCGATGAAATCAAGGGCATGCCGGGCGTAGCAGAGGCGCAGTATGTGAGTCGCGAGCAGGCACTGCAGGAGTTCCAGCAGCAATCGGGCCTCGGCGAGGCGCTGCGAGAGTTGCCCGACAACCCACTGCCCGGCGTGGTCGTGGTGACCCCGACCGAAGTCGACAAGCCGGCTCTGGAAGCGCTGCGTCAGCGCCTGTCCGAGTTGCCGCGCGTCGATGTGGCGCAGCTGGACCTGGTATGGGTCGAGCGACTGGCGGCCATCCTCAAACTTGGGGACCGGTTCGTATTCGGGCTGGCCGTCATGCTGATTTCCGCGCTGCTCTTAGTAATTGGTAACACAATTCGTCTACATATCGAGAACCGCCGTGTCGAGATCGAGGTGATCAAGCTGGTGGGGGGCACCGATGCCTACGTACGCCGGCCTTTCCTGTACATGGGGGCCTTGTACGGCCTGGGTGCGGGCCTGTTGGCCTGGGCTATCCTGGCGTTTGGCCTAGGGTGGCTGAACGAGGCCGTGGTGAGCCTTTCTGGTCTGTATGGCAGCGATTTTGCCTTGGGTGGCGTACCGGCCTCCGATGGTCTTTCGCTCTTGATCGGAGCGGTGCTGTTGGGGTATATCGGTGCATGGATTGCAGTCGCCCGCCACTTGAACGAGCTGGCGCCGCGATAGTTTTTATTTGCCAGCATTGGCCTGGGCGCGCCCGTTGGAACTTGTACCTGGGCCCCAGGTCTATGTAGGCAGCGCCTGAAAAGCGCAAGTTCAGTAAGTCGGAGGTTCTTTAATGACCACATCGTTGCAACCTGCGTATGCCCTGGTACCCGGTGCAAACCTGGAGTCCTACGTGCATACGGTCAACAGCATCCCGCTGCTGACTGTCGAGCAGGAGCGGGATCTGGCTGAGCGTCTCTATTACGAGCAGGACCTCGAAGCTGCTCGGCAAATGGTAATGGCCCACCTGCGGTTCGTCGTGCACATCGCCCGCAGCTATGCCGGTTATGGGCTGGCCCAGGCCGACCTGATCCAGGAAGGCAACGTCGGCCTGATGAAGGCCGTCAAGCGCTTCAACCCGGAAATGGGCGTGCGCCTGGTGTCGTTCGCCGTGCACTGGATCAAGGCCGAAATCCACGAGTTCATCCTGCGCAACTGGCGCATCGTCAAGGTGGCGACCACCAAGGCTCAGCGCAAGCTGTTCTTCAACCTGCGCAGCCAGAAAAAGCGTCTGGCCTGGTTGAACAACGACGAAGTGCATCGGGTTGCCGAAAGCCTGGGGGTCGAGCCTCGTGAAGTACGCGAGATGGAAAGCCGTCTGAGCGGTCACGACATGGCGTTCGATCCGGCGGCCGAAGCCGACGACGATAGTGCCTTCCAGTCGCCAGCGCATTACCTGGAAGACCACCGTTACGACCCGGCGGTACAACTTGAAGATGCAGACTGGAGCGACAACTCCACCAGCAACCTTCATGAAGCCCTGCAGGGCCTGGATGACCGTAGCCGGGATATTCTGTACCAGCGCTGGTTGGCCGAAGAGAAAGCCACCCTGCATGAGCTGGCCGAGAAATACAGCGTGTCGGCCGAGCGTATTCGCCAGCTGGAGAAGAACGCGATGAACAAGGTCAAGGCCTTGATCGCTGCCTGATCGTTCTCTGTTCGACAAAAAGCCGCTGCCCTGCAAGGGGATAGCGGCTTTTTCATGCCTGCTCTGTATGCGGTGACAGGCTCATGGCCTGCGTGATGTGTCCAGTTGCATCAGGTAGCTGGGCCCGCCCAGCTGGCTCATCTGGCGGCGAATCCAGCCCGCGCGGCTGGCTACGTAGGTGCTTGGCTTGCCAGCATTCCACTTGAGGGGGCTGGGCAGCACGGCGGCCAGTTGTGCGGCTTGCTGCCGGCTGAGCTGACTGGCTTCCACGCCAAAGTGATAGCGAGCGGCTGCCTGGGCACCGAATACCCCTTGGCCCCACTCGGCACTGTTGAGGTAGACCTCGAGAATGCGCTGCTTGGTCCAGAACAGCTCCATCAAGCCAGTGAACCATGCTTCCAGACCCTTGCGCAGCCAGCTGCGCCCTGGCCACAGGAACAGGTTTTTGGCCACCTGTTGGGTCAGGGTGCTGGCGCCGCGCACGTTACCGCCACGCTCGTTGAAGGCCAGGGCTGCCTGGATGGCGGGTATGTCGAAGCCCCAGTGGCTGGCAAATTTCTGGTCTTCACCGGCAATGACAGCCACTTTGAGGTCATCGGAGATATGGTCCCAACTCACCCATTCGCGCTGCAGGTCAATCGGTTCGCCGCTTACCCATGATTGCACCTTGCGCTCGAGCATCAATGCCGTGCCGGGCGGGGGTACCCAGCGAAACACCAGGACCAGCACGATACTCACGGCGGCAAACCAGAGCAGAGCGCGCAGAAGACGTCGGAGAAGGTTTCGCAGCATAGGGTGGCTTGGCCGGACGTTGGGGAAGGGCCATTATACAGACCCGATTCGAGGAGTCGTCCCATGCTTCGCAGCTTCCTGATGCTTGCCGCTTTTTTCGGTTTTACCGGCGTGGCCCTGGGCGCCTTTGCAGCCCACGGCCTGAAAAATCGACTCAGCGCTGACTACCTGGCTATTTTCCACACCGGAGTCACCTACCAACTGGTTCACGCGCTGGCGCTGTTTGGCGTGGCATTGCTGGCGGTCCATCTGCCTGGCCGGCTGGTGGGTTGGGCCGGTTATCTGTTCGTGCTGGGTATCGTGCTGTTCTCCGGCAGCCTGTACCTGCTGACACTGACGGGCATCAGCAAGCTGGGCATGATCACGCCCATCGGCGGCCTGTGCTTCCTGGCAGGGTGGCTCTGCCTAGGGCTCGCCGCATGGCGACTGGGCTGACCGCCCAGTCCACATTAACGACTAATGGCGTGCGGTGGCCTTGGGTTGCGCGGCCTTTCGGCGCTAGAATGCGGGCCCCAAAGAACAATGGTGGCCGTGAGCATGCGTATCCAACTGAACGGTGAACCCTACGAATTGCCTGCTGGCGAAAGCGTCGCCGGGTTACTGGCACGCCTTGAGCTGGCTGGCCGCCGCGTGGCGGTTGAGCTGAATCAGGACATCGTGCCGCGCAGTCAGCATGACACCACCGCGCTGAGCGATGGCGACCAGGTCGAAGTGGTGCACGCCATCGGTGGCGGCTGACCGCTGTCGGCAACCCAACCGCAGGCCCAGCAACCTTTTCCCGAGGAACAACGATGAGCAACGTTCGCAGCGACAAGCCCTTCACCCTGGCCGGGCGCACCTTCCAGTCGCGCCTGCTGGTAGGCACCGGCAAGTACCGTGACATGGAGCAAACCCGCCAGGCCATCGAGGCCTCGGGTGCCGAGATCGTGACTGTCGCGGTGCGCCGCACGAACATTGGTCAGAACCCGGGCGAGCCGAACCTGCTGGACGTACTGCCGCCGGACCGCTACACCATTCTGCCCAATACTGCCGGCTGCTATGACGCCGTCGAGGCGGTGCGCACCTGCCGTCTGGCCAGGGAGCTGCTCGATGGGCACAACCTGGTCAAGCTGGAAGTGCTGGCCGACCAGAAAACCCTGTTCCCCAACGTGATCGAAACCCTCAAGGCCGCCGAAGTGCTCGTCAAGGATGGCTTCGACGTGATGGTCTACACCAGCGACGACCCGATCATCGCCCGCCAGCTGGCCGAAGCCGGCTGTATCGCCGTCATGCCCCTGGCTGGCCTGATCGGTACGGGGCTTGGCATCTGCAATCCTTACAACCTGCAGATCATCCTCGAAGAATCCAAGGTACCGGTACTGGTGGATGCTGGCGTAGGCACTGCCTCCGACGCCACCATCGCCATGGAAATGGGCTGCGAGGCGGTACTGATGAACTCGGCCATCGCCCATGCCCAGCAACCGGTACTGATGGCCGAGGCCATGAAGCACGCCATCGTGGCGGGTCGCATGGCATACCTGGCCGGTCGCATGCCCAAGAAACTCTATGCCAGCGCCTCTTCGCCGCTGGATGGTCTGATCAAGTAAGAGCCCCTGATGACTGATTCACAAGATCTGCCGAACGCCGCCGACGGCGACGCCCGCCCGCACCGCCGCATCAAGAGCTTCGTGATGCGTGCCGGGCGCATGACCGAAGGCCAGCAGCGCGGCCTGGACCAGGGTGGGCCGCTGTACGTCCTGCCGCTGGCGGACAGCCCGGTCGACTATGACCAGGTCTTCGGCCGCTCGGCACCGCGCACGCTGGAAATCGGCTTCGGCATGGGTCACTCCCTGTTGGAAATGGCGGCCGCTGCACCTGAGCAGGACTTCATCGGTGTCGAGGTCCATCGCCCAGGCGTAGGAGCACTGCTCAACGGCGTGCTCACCCAAGGGCTGACCAACCTGCGGGTATATGACTGCGATGCCATCGAAGTGTTGAATCGTTGCGTGGCCGACGACAGCCTCGACCGCCTGATGCTGTTCTTCCCCGACCCTTGGCACAAGGCGCGTCACCACAAGCGTCGCATCGTCCAGCTGGAGTTCGCCGAGTTGGTCCGGCGCAAGCTCAAGCCAGGCGGCGTGTTCCACATGGCCACGGACTGGGAACCCTATGCCGAGTACATGCTGGAAGTGATGAATGCAGCCCCTGGCTATCGTAACCAGGCAGCGGACGGTACCTACGTGCCGCGCCCAAGCGAGCGGCCGATCACCAAGTTCGAACGCCGCGGCGAGCGCTTGGGCCATGGTGTGTGGGACCTGAAATTCGAAAAGACCGCGTGAGGCGATGAACCGTACGCTGTGCTGATAGACAAAAAACCGCCTCGAAAGGGCGGTTTTTTTTGGTTGCTGAGCCGCTAGGCGGCGTTACGCTGAAGCGTTGCGCATAAAGGCGCCTGGACTGCTACAGCTTCAGCCGCGACGATCCGCTACCACACCGATCAGCGCCAAGACCACCAGCAGCACAGGCGCCAACGCATAGTTGTTGAACTGGCTCAGCCCCTTCAGGACCCAAGGTGTGGCGTAGATCAAGGCCGCGCCGCTGCCGATCATCACCAGCAATGCCATCAGCGGTACCCGCAGGGCCCCTGTCAGCCCTCCCAGGCGCTGTTCAGCCCAGGCCTTGATGTCCGTCCCGAACAGCACCAGCAGACAGCCTACCAACGCCAGAGAAATTTCCGACAAGTTGCTGCGGCTCCAGCGGGAAATCGTCGCGAGCAGGTCGAGTACCAAATCCATGGGTCATCCTTAGGTCAAGAAATACTGCAGCAAGTCATTGAGGAACAGTTGGCCCCTGGGCGTTGCCACCAGTCGATCCGGTTCGACCTGCAAAAGCCCTCTTTGTTCTGCAAGGCGACGGGCTTGGACCAGCCGTGCGAGCGGCAATCCCGTGCGCTCGGTGAACAGCTGCGCTTCCACACCCTGGGTCAGGCGCAGCGCGTTCATCAGGAACTCGATGGGCAATTCGTCCTCGGGCAACTGTTTTTCGCCGGCCTTGAACGGCTTGGCCAGGTTCAGGTAGTCCTTGGGTAACCGGGTTTTCCAGGTGCGTACGATACGCCCGTCGGCGTAGGTGAGCTTGCCATGGGCGCCGGCACCGATACCGATGAAGTCCCCGAAGCGCCAGTAGTTGAGGTTGTGGCGGGCGGCGCGCTCGGGCTGGGCGTAGGCAGACACCTCGTACTGGCCGAACCCGTTGGCCGCCATCAGGCCTTGGCCGGCCTCCTGAATGTCCCAGAGGATATCGTCCTCGGGCAGCTCGGGCGGCTGGTTCCAGAATACGGTGTTGGGTTCTACCGTCAGCTGATACCAGGACAGGTGCGTGGGCCCAAGCTCAATTGCATGACGCAGATCGCCCAGGGCGTCGTCCATCGTTTGGTCGGGCAAGCCGTGCATCAGGTCCATGTTGAAGTTGTCGAAGCCTGCGGCCCTTGCCATGCCAGCGGCGCGGATCGCTTCCTCGCCGTTATGGATGCGGCCCAGCGCTTGCAGCTTGGCCGGTTGGAAACTCTGCACGCCAATGGACAGGCGGTTGATGCCGGTCTGGCGATAGGCCTTGAACTTGTCCTGTTCGAACGTTCCCGGGTTGGCTTCCAGGGTGATCTCGATGTCCGAAGCGAACGGGATGCGTTGCTCGACGCCGCGCAGCAACCGGCCCAGGGCATCGGCGCTGAACAGGCTGGGTGTGCCACCACCGAAGAAGATCGAGGTGATGACGCGGCCCTGGACTGCGGCCAGTTCCTGATCAAGGTCGGTCAGCAGCGCCGCCACGTAGGCCGTTTCGGGCAGTTCAGGCCCGGCGGCATGGGAATTGAAGTCGCAGTAGGGGCATTTGCGCACGCACCACGGGATATGGATGTACAACGCCAACGGCGGCAGCTGGCTGATGCCGGGTGCCTGGATGAGCGGCGACGTCAGGGTCATGCCAGGCCCAGACGTTGACGCAGCAGCGCCATGGCGCGGGCACGGTGGCTGATCTGGTTCTTGTCAGCCGGGGTCAGGTCGGCGCTTGAGCAATCACGTTCTGGCACCCAGAACAGCGGGTCGTAACCAAAACCATGTTCGCCGCTCGCCTTGAACAGGATGCTGCCCTGCCACAGGCCTTCGCACAGGATTGGCAGCGGATCATCGGCGTGACGCACCAGCGCCAAGACGCAGACGAACTGCGCAGTGCGCTCGGCCTGCGGCACGTTCTTCAGCGCGTCGAGCAACTTGGCGTTGTTGGCGGCATCGCCCTGGCCATTGGCATAACGCGCCGAGTAGATGCCCGGTGCACCGCCCAGGCAGTCCACGGCCAGACCAGAATCGTCCGCCAAGGCGGGGAGCCCGGAAATACGCGCGGCATTGCGGGCCTTCAAGATGGCGTTCTCGACGAACGACAGACCGGTTTCTTCCGGCTCGACCTGGCTGAATTCGCCGATCGATCGCAATTGCACGGATTGACCGAGCATCGCCTGCAGTTCCTTGAGTTTGCCGGCGTTATGGCTGGCCAATACGAGTTGCTGGAAATTCATCATTCGCCTGGGAAAACGTCCTGGTTGAAGCTGAAGGAGTGACTGACACCACCGGCTTGGACGCCTAGCTCGAAGACGACGGTCTCAGGTTGTTCGATCGTGAATTGGGCGACGTACGACGCGGTGCCGTGGTCGGTCACCTGCTTGAAGGCCAGGGGCTGCTTGCGCCCGGTCAGGTCCTTGACCGCGCCGCTGACCACGGCCGTAATCGGCTTGCCGTCTCTGAGTACGGTAAGGCTCAGCACGCCCTGGTGACGGCTGCGGACCAGCCCCGTGGCCGCTGCGACCTGCGGGGTGAGCATGCTCGAGGTGAACGCGCCGTAGTGCACCGTGATATCGCCAAATACTTCTTTGCGAGCAGCGCGTGCAGTATCGGCTGCCAGTACTGGCAACGCCAGACACAAGCCGATCAAAAGCAGGGCAAGGCGACGCATGGCGCAGATTCTCCTGGGTCAGACCGCGACTTGATGTGCCTGCAGGCCGGGGCTGCTGACGCGGTAGATACCGATTTCGCCAAGCAGGTTGGGCCACAGCCGGCCGCCCAGGCCGTTGCGGTGCATATGGTCCACCGCCAGCCGGTCCAGCACCTTGGCCTTGCGCTCGTGAACCAGCTCTTCGAAATCGGCGAAGGTGCAGAAGTGGATGTTGGGGGTGTTGTACCAGGTGTACGGCATGAAGTCCGAGACGGGCATGCGGCCTTTGGTCGCGAGGTACCACCGGCAGCGCCAGTGACCGAAGTTGGGGAAGGTGATGATGCACTGGCGACCGACGCGCAGCATTTCGTCCAGGATGCGGTCGGGGTACTCCACCGCCTGCAAGGCCTGGGTCATGATCACCACGTCGAAACTGTCGCTGGCGAAATTGCCCAGGCCTTTGTCCAGGTCCTGCTCGATGACGTTCACGCCCTTGGCCACGCAGGCGGCGATGTTGTCCCCGTCGATCTCCAGGCCGTAGCCGGTGACCTGCTTGCGGTCGCGCAGCGAAGCCAGCAGCTCGCCGGTACCACAGCCCAGGTCCAGTACCCGGCTGCCGGCGGGAATCCAGTCGTGGATGATTTCCAGATCGGCTCTCATGCTGTCCTCAGATGGCAATGCGGTTCATGTAGTTCGAGAAACCCTGCATGTAGCGAGGCGTGGGAATCAGGAAGGCATCGTGGCCGTAGGGCGAGTCGATTTCCAGGTAGCAGACGTCCTTGCGCGCCGCCATCAAGGCATCGACGATTTCCCGCGAACGGGCCGGCGAGAAGCGCCAGTCGGTAGTGAACGACATGATGCAGTAGCTGGCCTTGACGTGGGCCAGGGTCGCGGCCAGATCGCCGTTGTGAGCCGCAGCCGGGTCGAAGTAGTCCAGGGCCTTGGTCATCAGCAGGTACGTGTTGGCATCGAAGCGCCCGGAGAATTCTTCGCCTTGATAGCGCAGGTAGCTTTCGACCTGGAATTCCACGCTGTGGAAGTCGTAGTTGAGCTTGTCACTCTTGAGCTCGCGGCCGAATTTCTCACCCATCGAGTCATCCGACAGGTAGGTGATATGCCCGACCATGCGTGCCAGCATCAGGCCCCGCTTGGGAATGACGCCCTGGTCCTGGAACGAGCCGCCATGGAACTCGGGGTCGGTGAGAATGGCCTGGCGCGCCACCTCGTTGAATGCGATGTTCTGCGCGGACAGCTTGGGCGCCGAGGCGATATCGACACAATGGCGCACGCGTTCGGGGTAGCTGATGGTCCACTGCAGCGCCTGCATGCCGCCTAAGCTACCACCCACCACGGCTGCCCACTGCGCGATGCCCAGGCGCTCTGCCAGGCGGACCTGGCTGTGAACCCAGTCTTCGACGGTCAGGATCGGGAAGTCGGCGCCATAGGCCTTGCCAGTGGCCGGGTTGATGCTGCTCGGCCCGGTGCTGCCATTGCAGCCACCCAGGTTGTTCAGGCTGACCACGAAGAAGCGATTGGTGTCGATGGGCTTGCCTGGGCCGATGCAGCTGTCCCACCAACCCGGCTTGCGGTCAGTGGCAGCGTGGTAACCCGCGGCATGGTGATGCCCTGACAGGGCATGGCAAATCAGTACCGCATTGCTCGCGCTGGCGTTCAGCGTGCCATAGGTCTCGTAGACCAGCTCATAGCGGTTCAGTGAACGGCCGCAGGCCAGAGCCAGCGGCTCGTCGAACCGGGCGGTCTGGGGTATGACCAGACCGACGGAATCTTCGGGAAAGACAGTGGACATCGACCCTGCTCACGCTTGACGGAGGCGTAAGTCTAAAGAGCACCACCCCCAGCGGCAAGCGAAGGCTTGTCGCCGGGGTGCTGTCGGGTCAGATCATCCGCCACAGCTCTTGCGGCATGCCAGCGTAGGCGGCCAATGGCGGCATGACGAACGACTGGATGACCTGGATGGCCAGGAACGCGAAGATCGGCGAAATATCCAAGCCCCCAAGGTTCGGCACGATACGGCGGAACGGCGCCAGCACCGGCTCGCTGATCTGATACGCAAGCTCGGCCGCCGGGTTGTGGCTGTTGGGCGCTATCCAGGAAACGATCACCATGACGATCATGGCCACCCAGAAGATTTTCAGGAACAGCGAGGTGATACCGATGATGGCCCACAACAGCAGGTGCAGCACATCACCGAAGGTACCGTAGGTCACCATCAGCACGAACCCCATCAGCAGGGCCTGTATGACCACGGCCAACAGCAGCGACGAGGTATCCAGCCCGGCGATGCTGGGTACGATTCGGCGGATCGGCTTGAGCAGCGGCTGGGTCGCGCGCACCGTGAACTGGCTGAGCGGGTTGTAGAAGTTGGCCTTGACCAGTTGCAGCACAAAGCGCAGCAGGACGATCACCAGGTACAGGCTGACCAGGGTTTGCACCACGAAGATCGCGGCGCCGGACAGTGCATTCATCTGAAACTCCTTATTTGCCCAGTTGCTCGGCCAGCTCTGCAGAGCGCGTGGCTGCAGCCCGCAGCGCCTGCTCCACGATGGCCTCGAAGCCACTGGCCTGGAACGATTTGATGGCGGCTTCGGTGGTGCCGGCAGGTGAGGTCACGCGGCGGCGCAATTCGGCGGCATCCACATCGCTGGCAACCGCCATGCGGGCGGCGCCCAGCGCCGTGTGCAAGGTCAACTCGGTGGCGGTCTCACGGGGCAGGCCGAGTTTTTCGCCAGCCGCCGTCATGGCCTCGATCAGCAGGAAGAAATACGCAGGGCCGCTACCGGAGACGGCGGTCACTGCATCCAGTTGTTGTTCCTGTTCGAGCCAGAGCGCCGTCCCTACCGCCGACAACAGTCGTTCGGCCTGCTGGCGTTGCTCGGCCGTGACTTCGGCTGTGGCGTACAGGCCACTGACACCCTGGCGCAGCAGCGACGGCGTGTTCGGCATGCAACGCACCACTGGGCGGCTGCCCACCCAGCTCTGCAGGCTGGCGCAGGTGATACCTGCAGCGATGGACACGATCAACTGGCCGTCCTTCAGGTCGGCGCGCAAGGCCTGGCACACGGTCTTCATCACCTGCGGCTTGACCGCCAGCACGATCACATCGGCGCCTTCGATGGCCTGTGCGTTGTGCTCGAAGGTTTCGATGCCCTGTTCGGCCTGAAGGCGGGTACGGGTTTCGGCACCGGGGTCGCTGGCGCGGATGTGCGACGCCTCCACGCCCTGGGCACGCAGACCACCGATCAGGCTTGCGGCCATGTTGCCGGCGCCGATAAAGGCAATACGTGTCTTGCTCATGTCAGGTCCTTGTTAGGAAAAGTGAGTTAAGCATGTCATCAAGCGTTGCCGTAGTCGCGGGCACCAAACAGGGCGGTGCCGATACGGACCCAGGTCGCGCCTTGAGCAATTGCAGCTTCCAGGTCATGGCTCATGCCCATGGACAGGGTGTCCAGGCCCAGCCCTAGCGCGTCCTGTAGCTGACGCAACTGGGCGAAGGCGGCTTCCTGGTCGTTGCGATCATCGGTAGGTTCGGGGATTGCCATCAGCCCCCGCAAACGCAGGTTAGGCAGGGCAGCCACGGCCGTAACCAGGGCGGGCAGTTGCGCGGGTGCGCAACCGGCCTTGCTGGCTTCACCGCTGACGTTCACCTGCAGGCAGATGTTGAGCGGCGCCAGGCCAGCTGGGCGCTGTTCTGAAAGGCGTTGGGCGATTTTCAGGCGATCCACGGAGTGCACCCAGTCGAAATGCTCGGCAATGGCCTTGGTCTTGTTCGACTGAATCGGGCCAATGAAGTGCCAGGTTAGAGGCAGGTCGATGAGTTGCTGTTGTTTCGTCAGCGCCTCTTGTAGGTAGTTTTCCCCGAAATCATGCACGCCCGCGGCATGGAGTTCGCGTATGGCGGCGGCCGGCTTGGTTTTGCTGACAGCCAGCAGCCGGACGTCGGCGGGATCACGCCCGGCAGCCTGGGCGCCCCGCGTGATGCGGTCGCGAATCGAGGAAAGGTTGTCTGCTAGGGTGGACATAGATCGACGCCGGCAACTGAAAGTTCGCCGCATTTTACCTGGTTGAAGGCAGATGGGGAGTCTCATGGAGGTGACAGACCTGCTGGCGCTTGCCTTGAAGGCAGGTGCCAGTGACATGCACCTGGCTGCAGGTCAGGCACCGGCGATGCGCGTGCATGGCGTGCTGCAACGCCTGCCGGTACCGATGGCAACGCCGGATGACTTGATGCGAAGCATGGAATCGTTGCTCGATGCCGACCCGTATCGACAGTGGGCTGCCGGTCACGACCTGGACGTGGCACTGGAGCTGCCCGCGCTCGGGCGGTTTCGCGTGAACCTGTTCAGGCAGATGAACGGCCCCGCGCTCACTGTCCGCTTGATCCCCGCGCGCATCGCCTGCGCTGAGGCGCTTGGCCTGGGCGAGATCGTCCGAACCACTGGCCGATACCGTGACGGTCTGGTCCTCATAGGCGGGCCGACGGGCAGTGGCAAGACGAGCACATTGGCAGCCCTGCTCGATCAGATGGGCCGCGAGCGTGCGCTGCACATCGTCACCCTCGAGGATCCGATCGAGGTCGTCCATGCCAGCCATCAAGGTGTGGTCAACCAGCGCGAAATCGGCCGCGATTGCTGCAGCTTTGCTCAAGGCCTGCGCAGCGCATTGCGCCAGGATCCCGACGTGATCGTGCTGGGCGAGTTGAGGGACCTGGAGACCATTCGTCTTGCACTGCGTGCCGCCGAAACGGGTCATCTGGTACTGGCAACCGTTCATACACGGTCAGCGATGAACACTGTCGACCGGGTGGTGGAGGTATTCCCAGCGCAGGAAAAGCCTTGGGTGCGCGCGATGCTGGCGGACTCGCTACGAGTGGTTGTGGCGCAAGTGCTGGTAGGCCGGCGGGGCGGGGGCAGGGTCGCGGCGCGAGAAGTGCTGGTGGTAAACGATGCGGCCCGCAACCTGATCCGCGAAGGGCGCATGGCCCAGCTCCATTCGGTGATGCAGACCGGCGCGGCAGAGGGCATGCAAACCCTGGCCGGGGCCATGAAGCAACTTCAAGCGGGCGGGCTGCTCGCCGAGTGATGCAACCCGTGCCGCCGCCCATTACCCAAGGTGGGCAAGTGAGCGGCGGCGTACGAGATTGGGATGAGGTTCGATTAGCGCTTGGCCAGGCTTAGCTGTTGCTTTTCCTTGGGCAGTACGCGTTTGGCGACCACGTAGTGTTTCTGCCAGTAGGGCTTGCTCAGGTTATCGATGCTCACCCGCTTGCCGCGACGCGGCGCATGAATGAAGCGGTCATTGCCCAGGTAGATGGCAACATGGTTGACGCGGCGGCTCTTGATGTTGAAGAAGATCAGGTCGCCTGGCTTGAGGTCGCCCTTGGCGACCTTGGTGCCGTGACCGCTGGCCATGGCGCTGGAGGTGCGAGGCAGGTTGACCTCGGCCACGTCGTTGAAGGCGTAGCGAACCAGGCCGCTGCAATCGAACCCTTTTTTCGGGCTGGTGCCGCCCCAAACATAAGGGGTGCCTAGCATGTTGACGGCACGATCGAGCACAGCGCTGCTTTGCTTGCTCGACGCGGCTGCCACCGTCTTGCCACGCGTGGTGCTGGCAGCGTTGCCAGGACGGGCGTGCAGGGTGGTCTGCTTGATAGGCGTGCGCTTTACCGAAGCGTTGGTGGTGTAGCCGGTAAAGCCGTTGGGAAGACGTTGCTCACGGTTGGTGGCGTGGGCGGCCAGGGGCAATAGTAGGCAGAGGGTCAGCCATGTCTTGATCAAAGGCGGCATAGATGAAGCTCTTATGAATAGTTGTGTGTTGGGCGCGCAACTTTATAACAGCTTTTTGTTCAAATTTTGATCCGTTGGTCGATTCTCGCTTACCATCCGTCGGCCTTGGCGGAAAAAGTCACAACTTTTTTTTAGAAAATTTAATCAGCAACCCACGAGGGCCATGCATGAATACTTATCAACAGGGCGCGCCCTTCCATGACACCCACAGCAAGGTGATCGGCTATTTGCTGTGGATCTTCGGCTTCACCGGCTCGCACCGTTTCTACTACGGCAAGCCCATCACCGGGACAATCTGGTTCTTCACCTTCGGGCTGCTGGGCATTGGCTGGCTCATCGACCTGTTCCTGATCCCGGCCATGGACCGCGAAGCCGACCTGCGTTTCCACTCTGGCCGCATCGACTACAACATCGCCTGGATACTGCTGACGTTCCTGGGCATCTTCGGCCTGCACCGCCTTTACCAAGGCAAGTGGATCACCGCCATCATCTATTTCTGCACGGGCGGGTTGTTCCTGGTGGGCGTCTTGTACGACTTCTGGACATTGAACGGGCAGGTGTCCGAGCGCAATGCCGGCCAGCGCTGACCGTCAGACCCTCTGGCGCGGCCTGGACAGGCCGCGCCAACCGCGCTGCACCAAGGCTATTGGCGGGTCTGACGCTGTTGCAGCAGCAGGTTACTGAAGCCTGCGCCTGCCAGTTGCTTCTGGGCCACGGTCAACTGCTCGCGGTTGCTGAACGGCCCGACCAGTACCCGATACCAGGTTTCTTCCTTCACCGTACCGGACTCCACTTTCACGCTCTGCCCCAGCAGGATGATCTGCGCGCGCACCTTGTCCGCATCGGCCTGCTTGCGGAATGAGCCTGCCTGCAGGAAGAACTGCGTGGTTGCCGCCGGCTTGATCACCGGAGGGGCAGGCGGTGGCGTCTGGCCCAGCAATGCAGCCTGGGCGCGTGCGGTGTCGATCTTGGCGGCCTCTGCCGGGGTCACTGGGGTGACGGGCTGGGCTGGCACAGGTGGCGTTTTCTCGGGTACGGCCTCAGGCGGCACGATGACTTCCGACTCCGGCAGCAAGGTGTAGAAATCGTACTTGGGCTTTACCGGCTGTTGCGGTGTGGCCTGGGTCGACTTCCCGGCTTCGACCGTCTTTTCGGTTTTCTGCTGCTCGGGCTTGGTGCGCTTGATATCGCCGCCACCGGGTTCGAGCTTCATCAGGAACACGATGAACGCACCGATGGTCAGGCCGACTGCAAGCCATACCCAGCCGGGCATGGGCTGCTTGGCGGGCGCCGTCTGGCGACTGGCGCCACGTTTGGGAGCAGGTTTCTTCTTGGCAGCCACCTTACATGCGCTCCAGGGTTTCCAGGCCGAGCAGTTGCAGACCTTGCTTGAGGGTGCGCCCGGTCAGGGCTGCCAGACGCAGGCGGCTTTGTTGCTGCTCGGGCGTCTCGGCAGCCAGGATCGGGCAATTTTCGTAGAAGCTGGAGAACAGGCCTGCCAGGTCGTACAGGTAGCTGCACAAGACGTGCGGCGTACCCTTGTCGGCTACGTTATTGAGAATTTCTCCAAACTGGGCCAGGCGCGCGGCCAGGTCCTGCTCATGAGGCGCTTGCAGCACGATAGTGCCTTCGACTTCGTCAAAGCCCTTGCCCAGCTTGCGGAACACACCGGCCACGCGGGTGTAGGCGTAAAGCAGGTAGGGGGCAGTGTTGCCTTCGAAGTTGAGCATCAGCTCGAAGTTGAAGCTGTAGTCGCTGGTACGGTGCTTGGACAGGTCGGCATATTTCACCGCACCAATGCCCACCACCTCGCCGATGCGACGCAGGTCCTCTTCGGGCAGGCCTGGGTTTTTTTCCTTCACCAGCGCATACGCACGGTCCTTGGCTTCGTTGAGCAGGTCGATCAACTTGACCGTGCCGCCGTCACGCGTTTTGAACGGGCGACCGTCGGCGCCGTTCATGGTGCCGAAGCCCATGTGCTCCATCTGCATGGGGTGGCCCAGGAAGCCGGCGCGGCGAGCGACCTCGAACACCTGGTTGAAGTGCAGCGCCTGGCGTTGGTCGACGAAATACAGGGCGCGATCTGCCTTGAGTACGTTGCTGCGGTAGCGCACCGCGGCAAGGTCCGTGGTTGCGTACAGGTAGCCACCATCGGCCTTCTGCACGATCACGGGGAGCGGTTCGCCCTCGCTGTTCTTGAATTCTTCCAGGAACACGCACTGAGCACCCTGGTCTTCGACCAGCAGGCCTTTGGCCTTGAGTTCGGCAACGACATTGGCCAGGTCATCGTTGTAGGCGCTTTCGCCCATCACGTCGGCCATGGTCAGCTTGACGTTGAGCAGTTCGTAGGTCTTCTGGCAGTGCGACAGCGAGATGTCCTTGAACCGTGTCCACAAGGCCAGGCAGTCCGGGTCGCCCGCCTGCAGCTTGACCACCAGCCCCCGCGCGCGCGTGGCGAAGGCTTCGGATTCGTCGAAGCGCTTCTTGGCCGCACGGTAGAAGTTTTCCAGGTCGGAGAGTTCGTCGCTGGTGATCGGGTTCTCTTCAAGGTAGGCCAGCAGCATGCCGAACTGGGTACCCCAGTCGCCTACATGGTTCTGGCGGATCACTTGATCCCCCAGGAACTCGAGCACCCGCGCCACGCTGTCGCCGATGATGGTCGAGCGCAGGTGGCCGACGTGCATTTCCTTGGCCAGGTTGGGCGCCGACAGGTCGACCACCACTGTCTGCGCTGGGCCAGCCTTGCGCGCGCCAAGCCGGGGATCGTCAAGCGCTGCGTCCAGGCGGGCCGCCAACGCGGCGGTGTTCTGGAAGAAGTTCAGAAAGCCCGGACCTGCGATCTCGACCTTGCTGATGTCGGCGCTGGCCGGCAGGGCCTGGATCAGTTTTTCGGCCAGGTCACGTGGCTTCATGCCGGCCGGCTTGGCCAGCATCATGGCAATGTTGCTGGCGAAATCGCCGTGGGTCTTGTCCCTGGCGTTTTCCACCTGGATCGCCGGCGACAGCCCGTCAGGCAACACACCGTCGTTGACGAGTTGGGTGAGGGCTTGCTGGATCAGCTGGCGAATGGTGTCTTTCATAGGAATCTCTTTTCGACCGCAAGCGCGGCGGGCGCCTGGATGCGCTGGTGGAAAAACTGAGCATTATCCGTGGCTGGGCGCGCGTTGCCAACCTTGGCAGGCATGTGCCCAGGCATGGAGCCGTCTGAAAACCGCCGTTGGGCCCGCCCGCAGCCTTGCCGTTCGCGGCTTGGCGCTTGAAACCGCCCTCAGTAAAGATCCACCGGGTCGACGTCTACCGACCAGCGCACCTGGCGCCCGCTCGGCAGTTGCTCCAGCACCAGCAGCCAGGCGCTGATGAGGCGGTGCAAGGGCGCGCGGGTGCTGGCCTGCAGTAGCAACTGAGCGCGAAAACGCCCGGCTCGGCGCTCCATGGGGGCGGGTACCGGGCCAAGCAGCTCGATGCCGGGCAGGTGCTGCTGCGCCATCAGGCGCTCGGCCGCCGTGCAGGCTTCATCCAGAAACGCCTCGGCCTGCCCCGGCTTGTGCGCTTCGGCGCGCAACAGGGCCAAGTGCGAAAAAGGCGGCAAACCGGCGGCGCGGCGTTCGTCGAGCGCCTGCTTGGCAAAGGCAAAATAGCCCTGCTCGGTCAGTTGAACCAGCAGAGGGTGGTCAGCCAGGTGCGTCTGGATGATGACCTTGCCGGGTTCTTCCGCCCGTCCTGCACGGCCTGCGACCTGCACGATCAGCTGGGCCATGCGTTCACTGGCGCGGAAGTCACCGGAAAACAGACCGCCATCGGCATCGAGAATGGCAACCAGCGTCACCCGGGGGAAGTGGTGCCCTTTGGCGAGCATCTGCGTGCCGACCAGCAGGCTTGGCTGGCCGCGCTGAATGGTTGTGAACAGTTGGTGCATCGCGTCCTTGCGCGAAGTGCTGTCGCGGTCCACGCGCAGCACGGGATAGTCCGGGAACAACACCTTCAGGCGCTCTTCGGCGCGCTCGGTGCCGGCCCCGACAGGGCGCAGGTCCACGTGCTTGCATTGAGGGCAGTGATGCGGCAGCCGCTCGTCGTAGCCGCAGTGGTGGCAACGCAGCACGCCGGAGCGCTGGTGAACCGTCATGCGCGCATCGCACCGCGGGCATTCGGACAGCCAGCCGCAATCGTGGCACAGCAGGGTTGGGGCGAAGCCACGGCGATTGAGGAACACCAGTACCTGTTGTCCCGCCTCCAGGGTCTGGCCAATGGCCTGCTGCAAGGGGCCGCTGATGCCGCTGTCCAGCGGCAGGCTTTTCACGTCCAGGCGCAACATGCGTGGTGCGCGTGCACCGCCTGCGCGTTGGGTCATGTGCAGCAGGCGGTAGCGGCCGCTCACTGCGTTGTGCAGGGTTTCCAGGGACGGGGTGGCCGAGCCAAGCACGATCGGCACGTTCTCCTGGTGCGCGCGCACCAGCGCCAGATCCCTGGCGTGGTAGCGCAAGCCCTCCTGCTGTTTATAGGAGCCGTCGTGTTCCTCGTCGATGATGATCAGGCCTGGGTTCTTCATTGGCGTGAACAACGCCGAGCGGGTGCCGATGATGATGTCTGCCTCGCCGTCACGCGCGGCCAACCAGGCATCGAGGCGCTCACGGTCGCTGACGTTCGAGTGCACAAGGGCAATGCGGGCGTTGAAGCGCTGCTCGAAACGCGCCAGTGTCTGCGGCCCCAGGTTGATCTCCGGGATCAGCACCAGGGCCTGCTTGCCTGCCTCGAGCGTTTCGCGGATCAGTTGCAGGTAAACCTCGGTCTTGCCGCTTCCTGTAACGCCCGCCAGCAGAAAAGCGCCAAACTGCCCGAAGCCGCCGAGCACGGCATCGAAAGCATCACGCTGTTCTTCGTTCAGTGGCAACTCCGACTGCGCCAGCCAGTGCTCACGCCGTTCAGCCGGGCGTTGGCGGCGTATTTCCACGCACACCAGTTCCTTGGCCAGCAGCAGATCAAGGCTGTCCTTGTTGAGGTTGAGCTTCGACAGCACGCTGTGGGCCACCCCATGCGGGTGCTGAGCCAGGGTCTTGAGCGCATCACGTTGGCGAGGGGCGCGTGCGATGCGTGGGTCTTCAAGGCGAGCGCCCGGCGCTGCATGCCAGAAACGTTCCTGGCGCATCTCGGCAGGTTCACCCTGACGCAGCAGGGTAGGAAGCGCCCAGCTCAAGGTGTCGCCCAGGCTGTGCTGATAGTACTGGGCGGTCCATAGGCACAGCTTGAACAGCGACGCCGGAATGGGCGATACCGGGTCGAGCAGGGCGCTGGCTGGCTTGAGTTTGTCAGCCGGCACCTCGCTTTCGGCACACACTTCTACCAGAACACCGATCATCTCGCGCCGCCCGAACGGTACGCGCAGGCGCATGCCTGGCACCCATGTCTGGTTAGCCATGCCGACCGGCGCCTTGTAGTCGAACAGGCGGCGCAGCGGGGAGGGCAGGGCAAGGCGCAGGATGACGTCGGGCACGCTAATGGTCTCGGGGGGCGTTTCAGAACTGGCGAGCCTAGCAGACGACGGTCGGTACAAGCGACAACTTGCGCTGGCGCCATGCTCTGGTATTATTTGCCGCCTAATTACGTGCGGTATTCAACAATTGGTGTTGGATGGCGGCACGCAGCTCGAGGAAGTGACCATGAAAGCTGATATCCATCCGAACTACGAAGCAGTTGCTGTCACCTGCAGCTGCGGCAACAAATTCGAAACCCGTTCGACCCTGGGCGATACCCTGTCGATCGACGTTTGCAACCTGTGCCACCCTTTCTACACCGGTAAGCAGAAAGTCCTGGACACCGGCGGCCGCGTACAGAAGTTCGCCGATCGCTTTGGCATGTTCGGTGCCAAGAAAGGCTGATGCGCATGGCGAACCCTTCGGGTTTCGCAGCGTTGCAGAAAAAAGCGCCCCTTGTGGGCGCTTTTTTTATGCTCGCTTGTTGGGTATCCCAGGCGCAGGCTTTCTGCCCGGCGCCGTCACGTGCTCAATGGGTGGCCGTACGGCATGTGGTCGATGGTGACACCGTGCGCTTGGTCGATGGCCGCAGTGTGCGTCTGATCGGGATCAATGCCCCCGAAATCGGCCGCAAGGGACAAGCGGATGAGCCTCTTGCCCAGGCTGCCCGCAAACGCCTGCAAGCATTGATCAAAGCCAGTGACGGGCGCGTTGGCTTGGTACGCGGCAAGGAGGGCAAAGATCGGTACGGTCGCAGCCTGGCCAACTTGTACAGCCGTGAAGGGCATAATCTTGAGGCGCAGCTGCTCAGCGAAGGGCTTGCATACCGTATTGCCATTGCACCCAATACTGAGCTGAGCGGTTGCCAGCAGCGCGCCGAGTCAGTCGCGCGCCGGGCGGCTGTCGGTGTGTGGAAACGCTCACCGGTGATGCCTGCCCATGCAGTGCGTAAACCAGGTTTTGCGCTGGTGTCAGGCCGCGTCACCGCCATCGAACGCAGTCGTACGGGGGTTCGATTGACCCTCGACAGCGCCATGACGCTGCACATACCCGCTCGTCTGCGCCGTGCATTGCCCGCGGGTTTCTTCGATAACCTCAAAGGGCAAAAGGTCGAGGCCAGGGGTTGGATTCGCAGCCATTCACGTAAAGTGCCCTACATGTCGGGTCAGCGACGCTGGCAGATGACCCTTACAGACGTCAGCATGCTCGACCGCCTGCAAAGATAAAAGATGTAGACATTTCTACACCAGATTGTACACACTGAAGCCTGCATGCCCCGTGGGTTGTAGCATAAAGTCTTAGGCTAGAGGCCTTGACACGAGTGACCGGCCAGTCTTGTGACGGCTGGACTCTTTGCGTATCCTCGGCGGTCCGTCAGAACAGCCAATAGCGGAATGCCCAACATGTCAGACCTGAAAACCGCCGCTCTCGAATATCACGCTCATCCTCGCCCAGGGAAACTGAGCGTCGAGCTCTCCAAGCCCACCGCCACCGCCCGTGACCTCGCCCTGGCCTACAGCCCAGGTGTGGCAGAGCCTGTGCGCGAGATCGGTCGTGATCCGGAGCTGGCCTACAAGTACACCGGCAAAGGCAACCTGGTTGCAGTGATTTCCGATGGTACTGCCATTCTCGGTCTTGGCGATCTGGGTCCGCTGGCGTCCAAGCCTGTCATGGAAGGCAAGGGTGTTCTGTTCAAGCGTTTCGCCGGTATCGACGTGTTCGACATCGAAGTCGAGTCCGAGAGCCCGCAGGCCTTCATCGATACCGTGCGCCGTATTTCGATCACCTTCGGTGGCATCAACCTCGAAGACATCAAGGCGCCAGAGTGCTTCGAGATCGAACGCACCCTGATCGAGCAGTGCGACATTCCGGTTTTCCACGATGACCAGCACGGCACCGCCATCGTAACGGCCGCCGGTATGATCAACGCCTTGGAAATCGCCGGCAAAACCCTCGAAGACGCCAAGATCGTCTGCCTGGGCGCAGGTGCAGCGGCCATTTCCTGCATGAAGCTGCTGGTCAGCATGGGTGCGAAGGTCGAGAACATCTTCATGATCGACCGCAGCGGCGTCATCCACGCTGGCCGTGACGACCTGAACCAGTACAAGGCACAGTTCGCGCACGCCACCGACAAGCGTACGCTGGCCGATGCCCTTGAAGGCGCTGACGTGTTCGTGGGCCTGTCCGGTCCAAACCTGTTGAGCGCTGAAGGCTTGAAGTCGATGGCCGCCAACCCGATCGTGTTCGCCTGCTCGAACCCCGATCCTGAGATCGCCCCTGAGTTGGCACACGCCACGCGCGACGACGTGATCATGGCGACGGGTCGTTCCGACTATCCGAACCAGGTCAACAACGTGCTGGGCTTCCCGTTCATCTTCCGCGGCGCGCTGGACGTTCGAGCCAAGCGTATCAACGAAGAAATGAAGATCGCCGCTGCCATCGCGCTGAAAGACCTGGCCAAGCAGCCGGTTCCCAAGGAAGTATGCGAAGCCTACGGCGTGGACGGCCTGGAATTCGGTCGTGAGTACATCATTCCCAAGCCGCTGGATGCACGCCTGATTACTGTCGTCTCCGACGCCGTGGCCAAGGCTGCTATCGAGTCGGGCGTCGCTACGCTGCCGTACCCGAAGCATTACCCGCTCAAGAACGTTGATGACGTGTTCAACGGCTGATCGTCGTTCTGCACCAACAAACCCGGCTGTCATGGCCTGATGCTGTTTACGTAGGGCCGCGAAGCGGCCCAACGATATCAAGACAGTATCAAGCCATGACAGCCGGGTTTTTTCATGGCTGTAGAACAAAGGTGCAGCGGGAATTCGCCGGCATCGAGCCGTAATGCCAGGGCCGCCTTGCAGCCCTGTCAGGGTACCGGTCAGGTATCAGAAGAGATCCATTGGCGTTGCTTCATCGGCTGGAAGCGGGCTACCCGGTGCAGTCCCGTTACCCAGTTCGTCCACCGACGGTGGCGAGTCCTCTGCCTTGAACAGCTCGAAATAGGCATTGGGCGTGCTTGCCGAGGCAGCACGGCCACTGACGGGATCGACCCTCAGGCTCAGGATGCCTTCAGGCTGCGCGGGCGGGTGCTCAGGCCGGCCTTGGAGAGCCGGGCCCATGAAGCCCATCCAGATCGGCAGTGCGGCAGTGCCACCGTATTCCCGACGACCCAGGGTTTCGGGCTGATCGAAACCAACCCACACCGTGGTCACGTAATCGGCGTTGTAGCCCGAGAACCAGGCATCCTTCGATTCGTTGGTGGTACCGGTTTTGCCCGCAAGGTCGGTGCGTCCCAGTGCCAGCGCTCGGCGGCCCGTACCGCGTTTGATGACGTCCTGCAGCATGCTGGTGAGGATATAGGTGGTACGGCCGTCGATGATGCGCTCGGCCACTGCCGGGGCTTGTGGTGCGGGCGCCTGATCGAGCGAAGTGGAGGGCTCACCCGGCACTTGACCAGTGCTGATGGGCTGCTCGGGAGCGGCCAGCCCGGCATTGTCTTCCGAACCTTGAGGAACGCGTGGCGGATTGGCCGTGAACAGCGTCTCGCCATTGCGGCTCTCGATACGGTCGATCAGGTACGGCGAGATCTTGTAGCCGCCATTGGCGAACGTACTCCAGCCGGTGGCGATCTCCATCGGTGTCAGTGTGGCAGTACCCAGTGCCAGCGACAGGTTGCGTGGCAGGTCCTGCTTGTTGAAACCGAACTTGGCGATGTAGTCGATGGTGCGGTCGATGCCCATGGCCTGCAGCAGTCGGATCGAAACCAGGTTGCGCGACTTGTACAGGGCTTCGCGCATGCGAATCGGGCCGAGGAACGTATTGGTATCGTTCTTGGGGCGCCAGACCTTGTCCACCGATTCGTCGACGAACACGATGGGTGCGTCATTGACCAGGCTGGAGGCGGTGTAGCCGCTGTCGAGCGCTGCGCTGTAGATGAAAGGCTTGAAACTCGAACCGGGCTGGCGCTTGGCCTGCATGGCACGGTTATAGTTGCTCTGCTCGAACGAGAAACCGCCGACCAGTGCGCGGATGGCGCCGCTGGTAGGGTCCAGGGTGACGAGCGCGCTCTGGGCGCTGGGCACCTGGCTGAATTTGAACGACCCGTCATCCAGCCGCTGCAGGCGCACCAGGTCGCCGACTTGGGCAACGTCTGCCGGCGACTGGGGCGCACGGCCTTGGGCATTGGTGTTGATGAACGGACGCGCCCACTTCATCGTGTCCCAGGCTACGGTTTGTTCCTTGCCATTACGGGTCAACACCTGAAGGCCGGTCTTCTCGACGCGGGTAACGATTGCCGGTTCCAGCCCCCCCAGTGTGCGCTGCCTGGCCAGTTCGTGAGTCCAGGCTGCCACGGTGCGGCCTGGGAAGCGTGCCTCGGGGCCGCGGTAGCCATGGCGTTGGTCGTAGTCGGTCAACCCTTTGAGGACCGCCTTGTTGGCGATTTCCTGCGTGTCGCTAGGCACGGTGGTAGTCACACGCAAGCCTTCGGTGTAGGCGTCGCTGCCGTAGCGGCCGACCATTTCGGCACGGGCCATTTCGGCGACGAAGGGCGCATTCACCTCAGGGGTGGGCACGTGATAGCGGGCGTTCAGCGGCTCGGCCAGGGCGGCCTGGTAGCTTGCCTCGTCGATCTTGCCGAGCTTGTACATGCGGCCCAGGATCCAGTCACGGCGCTCCTTGGCGCGGACCGGGTTGGCCAGCGGGTTGAAGCGTGACGGCGCCTTTGGCAGGCCCGCGATCATCGCCATCTGCGCCAGGCTCACGTCACGGATCGACTTGCCGTAGTAAACCTGGGCGGCGGCATCAATGCCGTACGCACGGTTGCCCAGGTAGATCTTGTTCACGTACAGCTCGAGAATTTCGTCCTTGGTCAGCTCGCGCTCGATCTGCAGTGCCAGCAGGATCTCGTTGGTCTTGCGCGAGAAACTGCGTTCGCTGGTCAGGAAGAAGTTCTTCGCCACCTGCATGGTGATGGTGCTGCCGCCGGTCTGGATGTGTCCGGTCTTGACCAACTGTGTGGCCGCGCGCATCAGGCTGCTGGGGTCGACGCCATAGTGGTTGAGGAAATTGTCGTCCTCGGCCGACAGAAGTGCCTGAATGAACTGTGGCGGAATCTCCGAGAAGCGGATCGGGGAGCGGCGCATTTCGCCAAATTCCGCGATCAGCTTGCCGTCGCTGCTGAACACCTTGAGGGGGATCTGCAACTGGATGCTTCTGAGCGAATCGACCGAAGGCAGGTTGGGGCTAAGATACAGAAACGCGCCGCTCACACCGAGTACGAGCGCGCAGATGGCTGCGACGGAAGACCACCAGAAGAACTTAAGCAGACGTATCAAGGCTTTTCGGTGTCCAGGTTGTGAATGGGTTGCACGCAGGCCCGGCGGGCCGGAAAACGCCGGGCATTATAAGCATTTTTCGCCACGCCGGGGTTACCGCCCGGGCTGCTCGTCGTCTGGCGGCGGCCAGGTCCAGGGGGTGCCCCAGGCAGCATCGAGCGCAAGGGAGGCCGCGATGCTTGGACGCTTCAGCAAGGATGCCGGTTCATTTACAGGGATTGAAATCGTCGAGAATGCGGTGCGGGTGGTTCAGTTGCGCAAGCGCAAGCGGCGCTTTGAGGTGCTGTGCCAGGCACAGGAACCCTATCAGCAGCCAGCCGACACCACCTGGATGGTTCAGCCAGCACATGCTGCAGCGGCGCTGCGCCGTGCCTTCGAGCGTCACGGTGTATGCCCGCATCGAGTGGCCATGGCGTTGGCAGCCGACCAGGTGATTTGCAAGCCGTGCCGCGTGCCGCGTCAGGCGTGCGAGGAGCAGATCGAAGCGCAGTTGCTCGCCGAAGCCGAGCGGCTACTGCCTTTTGCGCTGGATGACCTGGCCATGGATTTCCATGTGCTGGGTCCCTGCTCTGATGAGCCGAACAGTGTCGACGTGATGGTGGCGGCTTGCCGGCAGAGCACGCTGGCACTGGTGCAATCGGTGGCGAGGCACGCGGGGCTGCAACTGGAAGCCGTCGAGGTCGATACGATTGCCCTTACCCGGCTGTTACCACCTGCCTGTTCGGATCAATCCGCCGTGTTGCGGATCGATCTGCAAAACATCGCCCTGCATCGCTGGCAGCGCCAAGGCGTCTGCCAACGATGGGCGTGGACGTCGACTGAACCCATGTTGTCGGGTGAGCTGCCAGAGCAGGTCGTCTTGGCGCTCGTGTCGAAGGGCCTGCCGGCGGACCTGTGGGTGTCCAGCGGCGCCTGCATGACCCCTCGGCAGCTGCACGCGATGAGCGAACGGCTCAACGTGCGTTGCCGGCCGTTACCCTCACCCGGCGGGCTCGAGTGTCTCGGTGGTCCCATGCTGCTTGCCAGCACGCTGGCGGCAGGTGGGTTACGGGCATGATCAGGTTCAACCTGCTTCCTTGGCGCGAGCGGCAGCGGCAAGCGGCCATTCGGCGCTTTCGCAACCAGCTGTTGGCAAGCGCCTTGGCGGCCCTGTGCGCCGTGACGATGGTCGATCAGCTGGCGCGTCAACGGGCCCAGTTGCAGACGACCGATAACAGGCAGCGTGCGGCGGCATTGGCGGCCCTGAATGAGCCGACAGCGTCGAGGGCGCAGCTGCAGGACCAGTACGCCACGTCGTCGAGTCAGCTTGCCCGGTTTGAGACGCTGCGCGCTGAACAGCGCATCCTGGAGGGGCTGTTCACGGACCTTGAGCGCGCCCTGCCGACCACTGTGCAGTTGTTGGGCCTGCAACTCGAAGCCAGCCACCTGCAGATTACGGGCCTCGCTCCCTCTGGCGCCGTGATCGCCCAGTTCATGCGGGACCTGGGTCGCTCTGGCATGTTGATCGACCTGCAACTCAAGCAGATCAAAAGCCTGCCCCGTGCCGATCAGTTCCTGCTGACGGCACGCGTCGCTGCGTCCTGGTCATGAAACTGCAGGCGCACTTGGATCGAGCGGCGCTGCTCGGGCAGTCCGTGCGGGCCAAGCGCATGGCGCCAGTGCTGCTGGCCGTTTGCCTGTTCGCCTTGGGCTGCGCGATACGCCTGCCCGCAGCGCTGCAGCAAATGGACCAGGAGCAGGCCAAGTCCCAGGCACTGGATGAGCAGCAATCGGCTTTGAATGGAGAACGCGCAACGCTCGACAGCCTGCGCGCCTCGGTGGCAGGGGCTGAGCAACGCCTGCAGGTGGCCCTGTGGAACATGGCCGCCGGCCAGGACATGAGCGACCTGGTGGACCACATCTCGGCGTTGGGCCGTGCCCACGGCTTGCTCATCGAGCTGCTGCGGGTGCAAGAGGCGCAACCCCATGGTGAGTACCAACAGGTGCCGCTGGAGCTGCGGGTCAAAGGCGAGTATGCCGGCGTGCGGCAATGGTTATTGGAGTGGCTTGGCCAAGCTCGGCTGCTGCGCACTGGCGACATGAGCCTGGAGCCTGTCGCCGGGCAGCCTGGCATGGTGCAGCTACGGCTGCAGGTCGATGCCTTTCAGGCAACTGTCCCGACGCTGCAACCACAGACAGTGGCCCAGCTGCCGGCAAGCGTGCCCGCGGCGGCACCACAGGTCGATCCGTTCAGGCCGCAGCAGGACCGGCTGCCTGATCGCGGGCTGGCAAGCGTGCCGCTGTCCCAGGTGCGCATGGTTGGCAGCCTGTCACGGGCACAGGCTAACGAAGCGCTGTTAATGGCGGCCGGTAAGGTTCATCGGGTGCGGCTGGGCGACCGGGTCGGGCGCGATCAAGGGGTCGTTACGCATATCGATTCGGTTCAAGTGGAAATCCGCGAACACTGGTTCATGGACGGTGCATGGCACGAGCGCGTTGCGTTTATCTCTATGGCAACACCTGTGGGCAAGGAGGCCCTGGTCCTGGATGAGCAAGACATGGAAATGGCTATTGGCAACCCTGCTGCTGCCGTTGACGGCAATGGCGGCCCCTTACCAGGGTGAGCGGCTGTCACTGAATTTTCAGGATGTCGAGGTACGCGCCGTGCTGCAGGTGCTTGCCGATCATGCCGGCATCAACCTGGTCGCCAGCGACGACGTACAAGGGAGCGTCACCTTACGATTGGAAGATGTGCCTTGGGATCAAGCGATCGACCTGGTATTGCGCAGCAAGGGCCTGGGTCGACGCCACGAAGGCAACGTGCTGCTGATCGCACCGCTTTCTACCCTGAGCGCGCAGTCGTTCGAGGGCACCTCGAACCCACTCGACACGCAATCACAACCCATGCGTCGGGAACTGATGCGTATTCACTACGCCAAGGCCGCCGATTTGTCCGAGCTGTTGCTGGCGAGCCTGTCTGAGGACGGTATTCTTGCCGGCAGGGGCAGCCTGGGCGTGGATGAGCGCACCAACACGCTGGTGGTCCACCAGCCGGCGAATCGACTCGCCGAGATTCGGCAACTGATCGCCCAATTGGATGTGCCCGTGCGTCAGGTAGCGATCGAGGCCCGTATCGTGGAGGCCAACGTCGACTACCAGAAAAGCCTGGGGGTGAGATGGGGCGGCGACCTGTACAGCGCCGCACCGAGAGCGGGCAAGGACCTGTTCGTTGACCTGGGCGTCGAGCGGGGCGGCAGCAGCCTTGGCGTGGGTCTGTTGCGCGGCGACGTGCTGCTTGACCTTGAGCTCAGTGCCATGGAAAAGAGCGGTGAGGGCGAGATCATCTCCCAGCCCAAGGTGGTGACCGCCGACAAGGAGACGGCGCGGATACTCAAAGGTACCGAGGTGCCTTACCAGCAGTCCAACAAGAACGGCGCGACAACCGTGTCGTTTCGCGAGGCCTCGCTTTCACTGGAGGTGACGCCGCAGATCACGCCGGATGACAGTGTCGTCATGACCGTGAGAGTGACCAAGGACGAACCTGACTACGTCAATGCCCTCAATGACGTCCCGCCCATTCGCAAGAACGAGGTCAATGCCAAGGTCAGGGTCGAGAACGGGCAGACTATCGTGATCGGTGGCGTCTACTCCACCACGCAAAACAATGTGGTGGACAAGGTGCCATTTTTTGGCGATCTGCCGTATGTTGGACGGCTGTTTCGACGCGATGTACTACAAGAGAAAAAATCCGAGCTGCTGGTCTTCCTGACTCCGCGTATCATGAGTGACCAGACGATTGCTGTGAGTCGTTGATTCTGTGCGAAATTTGATACTTGTGGGGCCCATGGGTGCTGGTAAAAGCACCATCGGGCGCCTATTGGCCAAAGAGCTGCGCCTGCCATTCAGGGATTCCGACAAGGAAATCGAACTGAGGTGCGGTGCCAACATTCCGTGGATCTTCGACAAGGAAGGCGAACCGGGTTTCCGTGACCGCGAGCAGGCCATGATTGCCGAATTGTGCAGCCTTGATGGCGTGGTCGTTGCCACCGGTGGCGGGGCGGTCATGCGCGAGGCCAATCGCCGCGCGCTGCACCAGGGCGGGCGGGTGATCTACCTGCATGCCTCGGTCGAGCAGCAGGTCGGCCGCACCGCTCGGGATCGCAACCGGCCATTGCTGCGTACCGCCAACCCGGAGGCGACCCTGCGCGCCTTGCTCGAAACCCGAGACCCGCTCTACCGTGAAATTGCCGACCTGGTGGTGCAAACCGACGAGCGGCCACCGCGAATGGTGGTGATCGACATTCTCGAGCGCCTGCAGCAGTTGCCGCCCCGTTAACCCGGGACTATTCTCGGCCTCCTGCGCCGAGGCGAGGCTCAACGATACCGCGTGGCTTGCCTGCCAAAGGCGCCGTGCACCAGCTCATTGTGGGGATACATGCAGACACTGAAGGTCGACCTGGGCGAGCGCAGCTACCCGATCTACATTGGCGAAGGCCTGCTGGACCAGCCTGAGTGGCTGACGCCGCATATCGCTGGCCGTCAGGTTGCCATCGTTTCCAACGAGACCGTGGCGCCGCTCTATCTGGAGCGCCTGAGCAAGACTCTGGGGGCTTACAGCGTACTGCCGGTGGTCCTGCCCGACGGTGAGGCCCACAAGAACTGGGAAACGTTGCAGCTGATCTTCGATGGCCTGCTGACGGCCCGCCACGATCGGCGCACCACCGTTGTAGCGCTCGGTGGTGGCGTGATCGGCGACATGGCCGGTTTTGCTGCGGCGTGCTATCAGCGCGGTGTGGATTTCATCCAGGTACCCACCACCCTGCTGTCGCAGGTGGATTCGTCGGTCGGCGGCAAGACCGGCATCAATCACCCACTGGGCAAGAACATGGTCGGGGCGTTCTACCAGCCCAACGCCGTGGTGATCGACACCACGACCCTCGGGACCCTGCCAGCGCGTGAGCTGTCTGCCGGGTTGGCCGAAGTCATCAAGTACGGTTTGATCTGTGACAAGCCTTTCATGGCCTGGCTCGAAGAAAATATGCCGGCGCTGCGCAGCCTCGACGCCGTCGCGTTGACCGAAGCCATCCGCCGCTCGTGCGCGGCGAAGGCAGCCGTCGTAGGGGCTGACGAGCGCGAGTCGGGTGTTCGCGCCACGCTCAACCTTGGCCATACCTTCGGCCATGCCATCGAAACCCATATGGGCTATGGCGTCTGGCTACATGGCGAAGCCGTGGCAGCAGGTACGGCCATGGCGCTGGAAATGTCCATGCGTCTGGGCTGGATCACGCAGGCCGAACGCGACCGCGGCATTGGCTTGCTGCTGGAGGCAGGCTTGCCGGTGGTGCCCCCGCAGGAAATGACCCCAGCGCATTTCATGGAACACATGGCGGTCGACAAGAAGGTGCTGGACGGCCGTCTGCGCCTGGTGCTGTTGCGCCAGCTAGGCGAGGCCGTGGTCACCGACGACTATCCCTATGAGATTCTCCAGGCCACGCTGTCGGCGGATTACCGCGCGATCGTGGCCCAGCTTTGAGGTTGTGACAGCGCAATGACCAGTTTGCACGCCGATGAGGCCTTTCTCGACCATTACCAACTGAGCCATGACCCGTTCGCACCGCGCGTACCGGGCTTCAAGTTCTTTCCCGCCCAGCGCAAGCCGGTTCTGGCGCAGCTGCACCACCTGGCTCGCTACAGCCACCTGATGCTGGTGGTCACCGGGCCTCTGGGCAGCGGCAAGACCTTGCTGCGCCAGGCGCTGGCGGCCAGCACCAACAAGCAGTCGGTGCAGAGCGTCGTGGTTTCGGCCCGCAGTGCCGGCGATGCTGCCAGTATCCTCGGCCAGATTGCGCAGTACCTGGATGTGGCCGAGCCGCAGGTCCAGAGCATCCTGTCCAAGATGGTGCAACTGGCCCTGACTGGCCAGGAAGTGTATCTGCTGGTGGACGATGCGGAACAACTGGACGAGTCGGCACTCCAAGCGTTGCTGGAATTGGCGGCAGGCGTTCCCGAAGGGCGTCCGCATGTATTCCTGTTCGGTGAGCCATCGCTGATCGCAGGGCTCGATGAGTTGAATATCGAGGAAGAACGCTTCCACATCATCGAACTTGCGCCGTACAGCGAGGAGGAAACCCGCGAGTATCTCGAACAGCGCCTGGTGGGTGCCGGCCGGGGTATCGAGGTGTTCAGCCGGGAGCAGATCGCCGATATCCATGAAAATGCCGATGGGTGGCCTGGCACTATCAACCAGGTTGCCCGTGACACTCTGATCGAAGCCATGATCGCCAGCCGCTCGACGGCAAAGCGACCAGCCATGGGGTTCAAGATGCCTAAAAAACACGTACTCGCGCTATCCGCCGTGGTCGTCGTCGCCGTGGCCGCGGCGGTGTTGATGCCCCGCAAGGGCGACAAGGCCCCTGAAGATGCACCCGCAGCCCAGGCCCAGTTGCCCCTTGGCGACGGCAATTCCAGCGCGGCAATCGAGTTCTCCGGCTCGTCCCAGCCCAAGCCCCTGCCGCTGGGCGGGCAGTCGCAACCGGTCATGCGTGAACCGTTGGCCCAGGCAGCAGGCATGGGCGAGGGCGAAGAAGGCAGCCCGGCGGGTGATACCGCGTTGCAACCGGGCAACCCGCCACCCACGGTAACCACCATCGCACCGCCACAGGGCGTGTCTGCTGGCCCAGCGCCGGCGCCTGCCCAGCCGGTGACCTCCACGCCCAAGCCGGTCACGCAACAGCCCAAGCAAACCACGCCGGCCAAGCCTGAGCCTGCACCTACCCAGGTGGCGGTGGCCAAGCCCGCGCCCAAGGTCGCCGAGAAAGCTGCTGAAAAACCAGCGTCAGGTGGCAGCGGCAACAGCAGCTGGTACACCGGTCAGAAGCCGGGCAACTACGTGGTGCAGATTCTGGGGACCAGCTCCGAAGCATCCGCCCAGGCCTTCGTGAAAGCCCAAGGTGGCGACTATCGCTACTTCCGCAAGTCCCTGCAGGGCAAACCGCTTTACGTGGTCACTTACGGTAACTTCGCCAACCGCGATGCAGCTGTGGCTGCCATCAAGAACTTGCCAGCGAAGGTCCAGGCTGGTAAACCTTGGCCACGTACCGTCGCCAGCGTCCAACAAGAGCTGGCTTCGGCCCGCTGATACCTTCCGGGCAGCACCACCCCGCTGCCCTGTAGCCAAGCGAATTCTGGTTTTCGTCTAGCCTGCTGCGCCTGAGCGCGGCAGGCTTTTCTGTCCCGGGCTGCCGGCCACAAGCCGCCCATGCAGTCCTGGCTGAATCGCTTCAGAGTCCAGCGAAGTTGCCACATGGTTGGCGGCATCAATAAATTCAAAAATGCGACATAAATTTTCAATGGTGAGACATGAAAATTTGTGAGTGTCGCTGTCGCTGTGCAACAATGGTTTTCCATGGCCACCGCAAAAAAGCTGGCGTTTGATCGGCGTGGATGGTAAGTGGTTGTTAAAAAAAGAGATTTGCCTCCGTTGAGGGGTGAACCTGGTGAGAATGTGTCTATGAAAACAGGTCTGTACCATCCCGAAGAATTCAAGGACAACTGTGGTTTCGGCCTGATCGCCCATATGACGGGCGAGCCCAGCCACCACCTTCTGCAAACCGCCATGCAGGCATTGACCTGCATGACGCACCGCGGCGGTATCAACGCCGACGGCAAGACCGGCGACGGTTGCGGGCTGTTGATGCAGAAGCCCGATCAGTTCCTGCGTGCCATGGCCCAGGAACATTTTGCCGTCGAACTGCCCAGGCAGTACGCCGTCGGCATGGTGTTCTTCAACCAGGATCCGATAAAGGCAGAAGCGGCCCGCGCCAACATGGACCGTGAAATCCGCGCGGCCGGCCTGCAACTGGTGGGCTGGCGCAAGGTGCCGATCGACACCAGCGTGCTGGGTCGCCTGGCCCTGGAACGCTTGCCGCAAATCGAGCAGGTGTTCATCGGCGGCGACGGCCTGAGCGACCAGGAATTGGCCATCAAGCTGTTCAGCGCCCGCCGCCGTTCGTCGGTAGCCAATGCCCATGACGCCGACCACTACATTTGCAGCTTCTCGCACAAGACCATCATCTACAAAGGCTTGATGATGCCGCGGGACCTGGCTGCGTTTTACCCGGACCTGAGCGACGAGCGCCTGCAAACCGCGATTTGCGTGTTCCACCAGCGCTTCTCCACCAACACCCTGCCGAAGTGGCCGCTGGCGCAGCCCTTCCGCTTCCTTGCCCATAACGGCGAAATCAATACCATCACAGGTAACCGCAACTGGGCCATGGCCCGGCGTACCAAGTTCGCCAATGACCAGATCCCCGATCTCGAGGAGCTAGGCCCGCTGGTCAACCGCGTCGGCTCAGACTCGTCGAGCATGGACAACATGCTCGAACTGATGGTGACCGGCGGTATCGATCTGTTCCGTGGCGTGCGCATGCTGGTGCCGCCAGCCTGGCAGAACGTCGAGACCATGGATGCCGACCTGCGCGCCTTCTATGAATACAACTCCATGCACATGGAACCCTGGGACGGCCCGGCCGGCATCGTGATGACCGAAGGTCGCCACGCAGTGTGCCTGCTCGATCGCAATGGGCTGCGTCCGGCGCGTTGGGTCACCACCACCAACGGCTACATCACCATTGCCTCGGAAATCGGGGTGTGGGGCTATCAGCCCGATGAAGTACTGGCCAAAGGCCGCGTCGGACCCGGGCAGATCCTGGCGGTGGACACCGAAACCGGACAGATCCTCGACACCGATGCCATCGATGACCGTCTCAAGTCCCGCCACCCGTACAAGCGCTGGCTGCGTCAGCACGCCACGCGGATTCAGGCGACCCTGACCGACGACCAGGGTGTGGCCAGCTACGACGCTGACCAGCTCAAGCAGTACATGAAGATGTTCCAGGTCACTTTCGAGGAGCGTGACCAAGTGCTGCGCCCCTTGGGTGAGCAGGGCCAGGAAGCGGTCGGTTCGATGGGGGACGACACGCCGATGGCCGTGCTGTCGCAGCGCGTGCGCTCGCCATACGATTTCTTCCGCCAGCAGTTCGCCCAGGTCACCAACCCGCCGATCGACCCGCTGCGCGAAGCGATCGTGATGTCGCTTGAGATCTGCCTGGGCGCCGAGCGCAACATTTTCCAGGAGTCGCCGGAGCATGCCTCGCGCGTCATCCTGAGCTCGCCCGTCATCTCGCCGGCCAAGTGGCGCTCGCTGATGAACCTGGAGCGTGACGGCTTCGAGCGCCAGCTGATCGACCTGAACTACGAAGAGGCCGTTGGGCTGGAAGCGGCTATCCGCAACATCGCCGACCAGGCAGAAGAAGCCGTGCGCGCGGGCAAGACGCAACTGGTACTCAGCGACCGCCACATCGCCCCTGGCAAGCTGCCGGTACATGCTTCGCTGGCCGTAGGTGCAGTGCATCACCGCTTGACCGAGCAAGGCCTGCGTTGCGACAGCAACATCCTGGTGGAAACCGCCACCGCCCGTGACCCGCACCACTTCGCCGTGCTGCTGGGCTTCGGGGCTTCGGCGGTGTACCCGTACCTGGCCTATGAAGTGCTGGCCGACCTGATCCGCACTGGCGAAGTGCTGGGCGATCTGGACGAGGTGTTCAAGTACTACCGCAAGGGCATCTCCAAAGGCCTGCTCAAGATCCTGTCGAAGATGGGCATCTCCACGGTCGCCTCCTACCGGGGCGCACAGTTGTTCGAAGCCATCGGCCTTGCCGAGGAAGTGGTCGGGCTGAGCTTCAAGGGTGTGTCGAGCCGTATCAAGGGTGCGCGCTTCGTCGATCTGGAAAGTGACCAGAAGCTGTTGGCTGCCGAGGCCTGGAGCGTACGCAAGCCGATTCAGCAAGGTGGCTTGCTGAAGTTCGTCCATGGTGGCGAATACCACGCCTACAACCCCGACGTGGTCAACACCCTGCAGGCCGCCGTGCAGCAGGGCGACTTCGCCAAGTTCAAGGAGTACACCACGCTGGTCGATCAGCGCCCGGTGTCGATGATCCGCGACCTGTTGAAGGTCAAAGTGGCTGACCAGCCGTTGCCGCTGGAGCAGATCGAACCGCTCGACGCCATCCTCAAGCGCTTCGACTCTGCCGGTATCTCGCTGGGTGCGCTGTCTCCAGAAGCTCACGAAGCCTTGGCCGAGGCGATGAACCGCCTGGGCGCGCGCTCCAACTCCGGCGAAGGCGGAGAAGACCCGGCGCGCTATGGCACCCTCAAGAGTTCCAAGATCAAGCAGGTGGCAACCGGCCGCTTTGGCGTGACCCCTGAATACCTGGTCAATGCCGAAGTCTTGCAGATCAAGGTGGCCCAGGGCGCCAAGCCCGGCGAGGGCGGCCAACTGCCCGGCGGCAAGGTCAACGGCCTGATCGCCAAGCTGCGCTACGCCGTACCGGGCGTGACGCTGATCTCGCCTCCACCGCACCACGACATCTACTCGATCGAAGACTTGGCGCAGCTGATCTATGACCTCAAGCAGGTCAATCCGCAGGCGCTGGTTTCGGTCAAGCTGGTGGCCGAGGCGGGTGTCGGCACCATCGCCGCTGGCGTGGCCAAGGCCTATGCCGACCTCATCACCATCTCGGGCTACGACGGCGGCACGGGTGCGTCGCCACTGACCTCGATCAAGTATGCGGGCGCGCCATGGGAACTGGGCCTGGCCGAGACTCATCAGACCCTGCGTGGCAACGATTTACGCGGCAAGGTGCGGGTGCAGACCGACGGCGGCCTGAAAACCGGCCTGGACGTCATCAAGGCGGCCATCCTGGGGGCCGAGAGCTTCGGCTTCGGCACTGCGCCAATGATCGCGCTGGGTTGCAAGTACCTGCGTATCTGTCACCTGAACAACTGCGCAACCGGCGTGGCTACCCAGAACGACAAGCTGCGCAAGGATCACTACATCGGCACGGTCGACATGGTCGTCAACTTCTTTACCTTCGTTGCCGAGGAAACCCGTGAGTGGCTGGCAAGGCTAGGCGTACGCAGCCTTGGGGAGCTGATCGGGCGCACCGACCTGCTCGAAGTGCTGCCGGGCGACACCGAGCGTCAGCACCACCTGGACCTGACCCCGCTGTTGGGCAGCTCGCACATTGCGGCCGACAAGCCGCAGTTCTGTGAGGTGGACAGGAACCCGCCTTTCGACAAGGGCGAGCTTGCCGAGAAGATGGTCGAAATGGCCATGCCGGCGGTGCGTGACCAGGCCGGTGGCGAGTTCGCGCTCGACATCTGCAACTGCGACCGTTCCATCGGTGCGCGTGTGTCCGGTGAGATCGCGCGGTTGTACGGCAACCAGGGCATGGCCGGTACGCCGATCACGTTCCGTTTCAAAGGCACCGCAGGCCAGAGCTTCGGCGTCTGGAACGCCGGTGGCCTGAACCTGTACCTCGAGGGTGATGCCAACGACTACGTCGGCAAAGGCATGACCGGTGGCAAGGTCACCATAGTGCCGCCGGCCGGCAGCCCGTTCGAAACCCAGCACAGCGCAATCGTCGGCAACACCTGCCTGTACGGCGCCACCGGTGGCAGGCTGTTCGCTGCCGGTACGGCGGGCGAGCGCTTCGCTGTTCGCAACTCTGGTGCCCACGCCGTGGTAGAGGGCACTGGTGATCACTGCTGTGAGTACATGACCGGCGGCTTCGTCTGCGTCCTGGGCAAGACCGGCTACAACTTCGGCTCTGGCATGACGGGCGGCTTCGCCTACGTGCTCGACATGGACAACAGCTTCGTCGACAAGCTCAACCACGAACTGGTGGAAATCCAGCGCATCAGTGGTGAAGCGATGGAGGCTTACCGCAGCCACCTGGCGCGGGTTCTTGCCGAGTATGTGGATGAAACCGGCAGCGAGTGGGGGCGCGAACTCTCCGAAAACCTGGACGACTACGTACGACGTTTCTGGTTGGTCAAGCCCAAGGCCGCCAACCTCAAGCAACTGCTGTCCAGCACCCGCGCCAACCCGCAGTAAACAGCTGCACGTGACCAACCCTGGGCGCTCGACCGGAGCAGCCCAGGGTTTGCCCGGCTCAAGTGATCGTCTTGCGGCTTGCAGCGTGTAGCGTGCGGCTGCTGTTAAGAGGTTTTGAAAAATGGCTGAACGTCTGAACAACGACTTCCAGTTCATCGAAGTGGGCCGCAAGGACCCGAAGAAAAAATTGCTGCGCCAGCGCAAGAAAGAGTTCGTGGAAATCTACGAACCCTTCAAGCCGCAGCAGTCCGTTGAACAGGCGCACCGTTGCCTGGGCTGCGGTAACCCGTATTGCGAGTGGAAGTGCCCTGTGCACAACTTCATCCCCAACTGGTTGAAGCTGGTGTCCGAGGGCAACATCCTGGCGGCCGCCGAGCTGTCGCACCAGACCAACACCTTGCCCGAAGTCTGTGGGCGCGTATGCCCACAGGACCGTCTGTGTGAAGGCGCCTGCACCCTGAACGACGGTTTCGGCGCCGTGACCATCGGCTCGGTGGAGAAGTACATCACCGACACGGCCTTCGCCATGGGCTGGCGCCCGGACATGTCCAAGGTCAAGCCTACCGGCAAGCGCGTGGCCATCATCGGTGCCGGCCCGGCTGGTCTGGGCTGCGCAGACGTGCTGGTGCGCGCTGGCGTGACGCCCGTGGTGTTCGACAAGAATCCTGAAATCGGCGGCTTGCTGACCTTCGGTATCCCTGAGTTCAAGCTCGAAAAGAGCGTGCTCAGCAATCGCCGCGAAGTCTTCACCGGCATGGGTATCGAGTTCCGCCTCAACACTGACGTGGGCACGGACGTGACCATGGAACAGTTGCTGGCCGAGTACGACGCGGTCTTCATGGGTATGGGTACCTATACCTACATGAAAGGCGGCTTCCCTGGCGAAGACCTGCCAGGGGTGCACGATGCCCTCGATTTCCTGATCGCCAACGTCAACCGCAACCTGGGCTTCGAGAAGTCGCCTGAAGATTTCATCGACATGAAGGGCAAGAAAGTCGTGGTCCTGGGCGGTGGCGACACGGCCATGGACTGCAACCGTACCTCGATTCGCCAGGGTGCCCAGACGGTGACCTGTGCCTACCGCCGCGACGAAGCCAACATGCCGGGTTCGCGCAAGGAAGTGAAGAACGCCAAGGAAGAAGGGGTGAAGTTCCTCTACAACCGCCAGCCCATCGCCATCGTTGGCGAGGACAAGGTGGAGGGCGTGAAGGTGGTCGAGACCCGTCTGGGCGAGCCTGATGCGCGCGGGCGCCGCAGCCCGGAGCCAATCCCGGGTTCTGAAGAGATCCTGCCGGCCGATGCGGTGGTGATCGCGTTCGGCTTCCGCCCCAGCCCTGCCTCCTGGTTCGAGCAGCACGATATCCAGCTCGACAGCCAGGGCCGTGTCGTGGCGCCGGAGAAGAGCAGGTTCAAGCATCAGACCAGCAACCCGAAAGTGTTCGCCGGTGGCGACATGGTGCGCGGGTCGGACCTGGTCGTGACCGCGATTTTCGAAGGGCGTACCGCTGCAGAAGGCATTCTGGACTACCTGGAAGTCTAAGCGCCCTGGCAGGTAAGGTGGGGTCGCTGGGCGGCCTCATTTGCCTGGGGCAGACGCCCGGGCTTGCCCGGGAATGCTTGACCTGAAGCACGCAAAAAACAAAACGCATGGCCCCGACCGTGCCTTTTGTGTCGGTGTCTGAGAAAATGCCCCCACTATTTTTCCGGATGCCGACATGACTGCCCTGAAGAACGACCGTTTCCTGCGTGCTCTGCTCAAGCAACCCGTTGACGTCACCCCGGTATGGATGATGCGCCAGGCCGGCCGCTATCTTCCGGAGTACCGCGCCAGCCGCGCCAAGGCCGGCGACTTCATGAGCCTGTGCAAGAACCCGCAGTTCGCCTGCGAAGTGACCCTGCAGCCGCTGGACCGTTACCCGCTGGATGCGGCGATCCTGTTCTCGGACATCCTCACCATCCCGGACGCCATGGGCCTGGGCCTGTATTTCGAAACCGGTGAAGGTCCGCGTTTCCGGAAGGTGGTCAGCACCCCGGCCGACATCGAGGCGCTGCCTGTTCCCGACGCGCAGAAAGACCTGGGCTATGTGATGGACGCGGTCAGTACCATCCGCCGCGAACTCAATGGCCGCGTGCCGCTGATCGGCTTCTCCGGCAGCCCCTGGACCCTGGCCACCTACATGGTCGAAGGCGGCTCCTCCAAGGATTTCCGCAAGACCAAGGCCATGGCCTACGACAACCCACAGGCACTGCACCTGTTGCTGGACAAACTGGCGCAGTCGGTAACCACGTACCTCAATGGGCAGATCCTGGCCGGAGCCCAGGCCGTGCAGATCTTCGATACCTGGGGCGGCAACCTGTCGTCGGCGGCCTATCAGGAATTCTCCCTGGCCTATATGCGCAAAATCGTCAGCGGCCTGATTCGCGAACATGACGGGCGCAAAGTCCCCGTCATCCTGTTCACCAAGAACGGTGGCCTGTGGCTGGAAAGCATTGCCGATGCCGGGGCCGATGCCCTGGGGCTGGACTGGACCTGCGACATCGGCGATGCCCGTCGCCGGGTAGGTGACAAGGTCGCCTTGCAGGGCAATATGGACCCGACCGTCCTGTATGCCCGGCCGCAGGCCATTCGTGCGGAAGTGGCGCGCATCCTGGCCAGCTACGGCCATGGCAGCGGCCATGTGTTCAACCTGGGCCACGGCATCACGCCGGAGGTCGACCCTGAAAACGCGGGCGCCTTCATCAATGCCGTGCACGAGCTGTCGGCGCAGTATCACCAGTGAACCGGTTGTGACAGCGCATTACGCTGCATGGCCCGACTGGGGCTGAATGCAGCGAGGCTGTCGCATTAAGTTTCAATTCAGCGGTGCTCGCTAGGCTGGTCCTACTCCAACACAGATAGGACCCGCCCCCATGAAAGCACGCTATCTTGCCCTGATCCTTGCCCCCCTGTTCAGCACCGCTGCATTGGCTTCAGGTGGCTACACCGGCCCTGGCGCGCAGTCGATTTCCACCGTGGCCGCTGCCAGCGAGGCCGCAGACGATACCCCGGTGGTCTTGCAGGGCTACGTAACCCGCAAGCTCGACAACGATGACAAATACGAATTCAAGGACAGCACCGGCACCATCACGGTCGAGATCGATGACGAGGATCTGCCAGCCACGCCATTCAATGACAAGACCAAGGTCAAGCTCACTGGTGAAGTCGAGAAACACTTGATGAGCCGCGAGGTGGACGTGGACCGTGTCGAGATCATCAACTGATCCAGCACTCCTGTCGCAGGCAGGCCGGTTCTTGGCGAGTCCACCGCGCCGTGAACCGGCCTGCCCCCAGCCTTCAGGCGGCCTTTGGCGCCAAGGTGCTCAGGCGCAACGCCACCATCAGGGCCACCGCCAGCAAGCTCCCAATGAACAGGCCAATACCATTCCAGCCCCAATGATGCCAGAACACCCCGCCCGCCGTGCCCGCCACGCTTGAACCGGCGTAATAGCAGAACAGATACAGCGAAGAGGCCTGGCCCTTGGCTTTCAGCGCCCGGCGCCCGATCCAGCTGCTGGCCACCGAGTGAGCCCCGAAGAAGCCGAAGGTGAAGACGAGCATGCCCAGGATGATCAGTGACAGCGGCTGGGTCAGGGTCATGAGCAAGCCGCCGCCCATGACCACGATGCTGGCCCAGAACACCTTGCGCCGTCCCAGCCTGTCAGCCAGTGCGCCCACCTGGGCCGAACTGTAGATGCCGGACAGGTAGACGACCGACAGCAAACCCACCAGGGCTTGGTTCATGTGATAAGGCTCGGCCAGCAAGCGGTAGCCGATGTAGTTGAACAGGGTGACGAAGGCGCCCATGAGCAGGAAGGCTTCGAGAAACAGCCAGGGCAAGCCGGCGTCCTTGAAGTGCATGAGGAACCCGTTGACCAGCGTGCGTGGGTTCAGGGTCTGGGGCTGGAAGTTGCGCGACTCGGGCAATGCCTTCCAGAACACGATCGCCGCCAGCAGCGCCAGGCTTCCCAAGGTGAGCAGTGCCGCGTGCCAGCTGACGAAATCGATCAGCACGCCAGTGATCAGGCGTCCGCACATGCCGCCGATGGCATTGCCGCCGATGTACAGGCCCATGGCCAGGCCGATGTGCTGTGGGTGGATTTCTTCACTGAGGTAGGTCATGGCCACCGCCGCCAGCCCGCTCAACGACAACCCGACCAGTGCCCGGGTTGCCAGGACCAGCTCCCAGGTCGGCATCACCGCGCTGGCTATCGTGGACAAGGCCGCGCAGCCCAGCGCCGCCACCATCACCGGCTTACGGCCGATGCGGTCGGAAATCGGGCCTGTGACCAGCAGACCGAGCGCCAGCATGCCGGTCGAAACCGAAAGCACCAGGCTGCTCTGTGCAGCGTTGATGCCGAACTCCTTCGACAGCAAGGGCATCATCGGTTGGACGCAGTAAAGCAGGGCAAAGGTAGCGAAGCCGCCGCTGAACAGCGCCAGCACCGTTCTCATGAAGGCCGGCGTGCCTTTTTCGATCCAGGCGTCGTTCGAGGTCATGGGCTCGGGTTCGGGTTTGGTCGCTACAAGGGCTACAGCGGTTTTCACAGGCAAGTACCTCAGAGGCAGTGAAAAAATCATATAGCTGGCTAATAATTAGGTCCAATATATTGTTCGACCTAATTAAGACGTTTCACGACCTATGAGGGGTGGGTGATGGAGCTGCGCCATTTACGCTATTTCGTCGCGGTTGCCGAAGAATTGCACTTCGGCCGGGCGGCTCAGCACCTGGGCATTTCGCAGCCGCCGCTTAGCCAGCAGATTCTGGCGCTCGAGCAAGAACTCGGGGCGCGGCTGTTCGAGCGGACCAACCGCCGTGTCGAGCTCAGCGAGGCCGGGCGACTGTTTCTGGAAGAGGCTCGCCAGGTGTTGGCGCAGGTCGAAAAGGCCGCCGATGTCGCCCGGCGCGCACAGTTGGGCGAACTGGGTGAGATGAAGATCGGCTTCACCTCCTCGGCACCGTTCACATCGAAAATTCCCAAGGCGATTCATGCATTCCGGCAGCGCTTTCCTGCCGTGCACCTGAACCTCATGGAAATGAGCAGCCGCGAAGTGGCGCAGGGCGTATTCGACGAGTCCATCGAAGTGGGGCTAATGCGGCCCATGCCGCTGGCAGACGGCCTGGTGGCGACCGAGCTGTTTCGTGAGCCCTTGGTGGCAGTGATCAACGCCTCTCATGCGCTGGCCAACGGCGCCGAACAGGGTGTGCACCTGGCAGCGTTGGCCCACGAGCCCTTCGTGTTCTTTCCGCGTAGCTACGGCAGTGGTTTGTACGCGCAGTTACTGGAGCTGGCGCGCCAGGCGGGTTTCAGTCCCCACTTTGCGCAGGAGGCAGGGGAGGCCATGACCATCATCGGCCTGGTGTCGGCGGGGCTTGGGGTGTCGGTGCTGCCGGCGTCCTATCAGCGCATGCGCATTGAGGGCGTGGTGTATCGCACCTTGCTGGACGAGCAGGCCACCTCGGCGGTCTGGCTGGTACAGCGCCAGTCCCGCAGGTCAGCGATGGCTCAGGCGTTTGCCGAGCTGCTCACCGGGCAGGTTCAGGGGTGAAACCTGACCGTTGAGCAGAGCGGATCATCAGTTGACGCGGGCCAGGTCACCCTTGAGCGCAACACCGGCAATCACTGCACCGGCGTGGCATTCGTAAGTGGAAGCGTCCTTGCGTTCGTTGCGCTTGTAGTAGCTGGCGATGTTCGTCACCGCATTGGCGTTGGCCTTGCGGGCAGCGTCCTGCAAGGTCAGCAACGCGGACTGCAGGGCCCACTCGCAGGCAGCCTCGTCACTCTTGTTGAAGGCGTTGGTTTTCTTGTTGGTGACCGAGTTGGGGCTGATCACGGTGACCTTGCCGCGCGGCTTTACGCCGGCCAGGTAGAATTTGACCGAGCCATCGAGCTTCTTCTCGGCAAGCATCTGCTGCACCACCTTTTCGAACGGCAGGTACAACGCCGTGTCGCGGGCCTGGCTCAGGCCGGGCAGGGCAGCCAGCAGCAGGGCGGTAGCGGCGGTCAGGGTTTTCAAGCGCATCGGGTTCTTCCTTGGTCAGTGGTTGGATGAGGCGTTGCTGCGTTGCAGAAGCTGATCGGCGGACAGTGCGTTGAGCTGGCGCACGATGCTGCGGTCCAGGTTGTAGACCCAGCGGTTGTAGTTACGGTGGATCTTGCCGCCGTCATACCCCAGTTCGCGGCTGTCGCGATAATCGATGCGGAACTGGCTGGCGCTGTAGTGGATGTCCACGGCGGCGTAGAAGGTATTGCGCACGGTGATGTCAGCCTGAATGACCGAAGCGCCGACCGACCGGGCCGTCCAGCCACGCTCGACGATGGCCTTGAGGATCGCCTGCTGGACCTGCTGCTGGGTGTAAGGGGTGGCAGCAGCCAATTGTTCCGAGGGGTTGAGCACCGGTTTGGAGGTACAGCCGGCAATGCCGGCCAGTACCAGCCCTAGTGCAGCGGCGCGTAGCAGTGAGGACATTCCTTGCGCTCCTATCGAGGGTCAGGGCCAGCGGCGGAAGATCAGCGATGTGTTGACCCCGCCAAAGGCAAAATTGTTGTTCATCACAAACCCATGGTTCATATGGCGAAACTCATCCCGCAGGTAATCCAGTTCGCCGCAGCGAGGGTCTACCGCGTCCAGGTTCAGCGTGTGCACATAGCGGTCGCTGTTCATCATCTCGATGCTGAACCAGGACTCCAGTGCACCGCACGCCCCCAGCGTATGGCCCAGGAAGCTCTTCTGCGAACTGATGGGCATGCGTGGGCCGAACAGGCCGCTGGTGGCCAGGGTTTCGGCGATGTCGCCTTGCTCGGTGGCGGTGCCATGGCCGTTCACATAGCCAATCGCCTCCGGGGCCAGGCCTGCGTCTTCGAGCGCCAGCTCCATGGCCCTGCGCATGGTCGACTGTTCAGGCCGGGTCGTGTGCTGACCGTCGGCATTGCTGCCGAAACCGATGATCTCGGCATGAATCTTCGCGCCCCGCGCCTGTGCATGCTCAAGCGCTTCGAGCACCAGCATGCCGGCACCTTCGCCGATCACCAGGCCATCCCTGCCGCAGTCGTAGGGGCGCGGGCTGAGGTGCGGTGTGTCGTTCTTGAGGCTGGTGGCATAGAGCGCATCGAAGACCATGGCCTCGGTCGGGCACAGCTCTTCGGCACCGCCGGCCAGCATCATCGGCAAGCGGCCGTACTTGATGGCTTCGTAGGCATAACCGATGCCTTGGCTGCCGCTGGTGCAGGCACTGGACGTGGGGATCAGGCGCCCGGTCAGGCCGAAGAAAATGCTGATGTTGGCGGCGGTCGTGTGCGGCATCATGCGCACATAGGAGTTGGCATTGAGCCCGTCGGCCACCGAGTTGAGCAGCATGTTGCCGAACGCCTTGATCTCGTCGGTGCTGCCGGTGGACGAGCCGCAGGCCACGCCCATGCGGCCGTCGCGAATGCTCGGGTCGCCGAGCAGGCCTGCATCGGCAAGGGCCTGTTCGGCGGCGCCAACGGCCAGGCGGGACACCCGGCCCATGCTGCGAAGCTGCTTGCGCGTCCAGTGCGCCGGGACCTTGAAATCATCGATGGGCCCTGCCAGGCGCGTGTTCATTTCCTCGAAGCGGTCCCACTCGTCCATGCGGCGGATACCACTGCGTTGGCTGGCGAAATGACCGGCAATGGTTGCCCAGTCGTTGCCCAGCGAGGTGATGCCGGCCATGCCGGTGACGACCACGCGACGCATCAGCACAGCCCCCCGTTGACCGCCAGCACCTGGCGGGTAATGTAGCTGGCCTCCGGCGACATGAGGAAGTTGACGGCGCCCGCTACCTCTTCAGCGGTGCCCATGCGCCCGGCAGGGATCATCTTCATCAGTTCGTCTACCGGCACATGTTCGTCGAGCATGGCGGTGTCGATCAGCCCGGGCGCTACGCAGTTGACGGTGATGCGCCGCTTGCCCAATTCGATTGCCAGGGCCTTGGCCGCCCCGATCAGGCCCGCCTTCGACGCGCTGTAGTTGACCTGCCCGCGGTTGCCGATGAGCCCCGAAACCGAGGTGATGCAGACGATGCGACCCGGCGCACGGCGGCGGATCATGGGCATCGTCAGCGGCTGCAGCACATTGTAGAAACCGTCCAGGTTGGTCCGCAGCACCTGGTCCCAATCCTCGTCGGTCAGCGCCGGGAAAGCGCCGTCGCGGGTCAGGCCGGCATTGCACACCACGCCGTAATAGGCGCCGTGGGCCTCCACGTCGGCTTCGAGCGCTGTGCGGCAGGCGGCACGTTCGCCGATGTCGAACTGCAACACCCGTGCCTGCTGCCCCAACGCGCGCACTTGATCGGCCACCGCGTCGGCGTCGGCCCGGCCGCTGCGGCAATGCAGCACCAGGTCGTAGCCCGAGCGGGCCAAGCGCAGGGCGATGGCGCGGCCGATTCCACGGCTCGAACCGGTCACCAGAATGGTATCAGTCATGAAAGGGGCTCCTCAGGGCCCGCTTCGGCCAGGTAGCTGGCCGCTTGCGGCGGGCGGTACACATTCAGGCGGGCGGTGGCGTGGATGCCGGGGCCGCGCAGGTGACATTCGAAAACGCCCATGCCGTTCTCGTCTTCGAGCGAACGCTGGGCGTGCACATGCAATTGGGCGCCGGCCGGAAAAGACTCGACATCGCACGAGTACTTGCGGGCACCGAGCAGGAAACCCAGCTCGACGGCTTGCCCATTGCGCCGTGCCCGACAGCCGGCATAGGCGGCCACGCTCTGGGCCATCAATTCGATGCCGAACCAGGCCGGCAGGCTGCCATCGGCGCGATTGAACAGTGCGCCGGGCCGTACGGTGGTGCGGGTGCTGATCTGCTCCTCGTCACAATGCTCGATGTGATCGATCAGGATCATGTCGCCAGCATGGGGCAGCAGCTCGGCCAGGGGCCAGGTGATCATGCGGTGTCTCCAAGAATCAGGCTGACGTTGTTGCCGCCGAAGGCGAACGAGTTGCTCATCAGTCGGCGTGGGCCATGGGTTGCCAGGCGCTGGCTGCCGTCGACCAGGGTCAGTTCAGGCAGGGCAGGGTCGGGCTGACCGTCCCACACGTGCGGCGGCAGCAAACCCAACGGGTTGTGCCTGCTCAGGCTCAGCCAGCAGAACGCTGCCTCGAGCGCACCGGCAGCGCCCAGGGTGTGGCCCGTCATCGGCTTGCTGGATGAGCAGGGCAGGCCGGCGCCGAACAGGGTATCGACGGCCAGGCTTTCCATGGCGTCATTATGGGGCGTGGCGGTGCCGTGCAGGTTCAGGTAATGGATGTGCGCGGGCTCAAGCCCCGCATTGTCCAGCGCTTTGCCCATGCACTGCAAGGCACCGGCGCCAGTTGGGTCGGGCGCGGAGATGTGGTGCGCGTCGGAACTGGCGCCCGCGCCGAGCAAGGCGATGCGCTCGCCTTGCGCTTCGGGTGTGCGGGTCATCAAGAACAAGGCGGCGGCCTCGCCGATATTGATGCCGTCGCGGTTGGCCGAGAGCGGATTGCAGCGGTGCTCGCTGATCGCTTCCAGGGCGCTGAACCCATTGAGCGTGAGGTGACAGAGGCTATCCACGCCGCCGCACAGCACTGCATCGCACACGCCCAGGTCCAGCAGGCGCCGAGCGCTCAGCAGTGCTCGGCCGCTGGAGGTACACGCGGTCGAAATCACATAGGCCGGGCCGCCGAGTTGCAGCCAGTCGGCGAGAAAGTCGGCCGGCGCGCTCAACACTTGCTGGTCATAGTGATAATCGGCCGGGAAGTGGCCGCCCGCCAGGAAGTGGCCAATGGCGGCACTGCCTTCGGCGATGCCCGAAGTGCTGGTGCCCAGGACCACCCCAACACGGTGGGCGCCGTATTGTGCGATCGCCTGGCGCAGGGCGGGCTCGATCTGCAACGCGGCGGCGTACAGCAGCTGGTTGTTGCGACTGTGCTGCTCCGGCAAGGGGACGGCTGGCAGTGGCTGCATCACGGCACCCACCGGAGGCTGGCGCTCGGGGATCCAGCCTGCGGCCGGCCGCATTCCTGAGCAGTCGCCGGCGAACAGGCGTGCGGCGACCTCGGCCTGGCCATGGCCAAGGGCGCAGATCAGGCCCAGGGCATTGAGGTAGGCGGTCATGGTGTGTGCTCACGGGGCAGGGGGTCGACTACATAGCGCAGGCCTTGGTCCAAGTGCAAGTCGAAGGCGTGGGCCGTGCGGTAGGTCACTCGCCAGCGCTTGCCCAGCCAACGCTGCCCCTGCTCCTGCCGGGCCTGGGGATACGACCGGGCCAACTGGTCCTGTGGCGTGAGGGCGAACAGCACGGCGGCGAACAACTCGCGGGCCGCCGGGTCGGGTGGCAGCAAGCCGTCGGCCTGCCACTGCTGGCCGTCCAGCACTTGTCGCGCCTGGGGAATACCCAGCAGGTCGAGCAGCGACCAGCGCAGGCGGCCACCCTCGTCCTGGATCACCAGCAGCCAGTCCTGGCGCTGACCGGCCTGGGTACGCTCCACATGCAGTTGCTGCGGCAGGGCAAGCGCTGGGGGGGATGCGGGCAGCGGGGCCCTGGCGGCGCAGGCACCGAGCATCAGGCAAAGGACTAGCGCCATCCAGGTTTTCATGCGTGCTCCAAGGGCTTGCGAGCCACGACATTGACCAGCGTTTCATCGCGTTCGCCAACGGGAGGTGGCTTGTGCAGGCCCAGACGCTCCAGCAGGCCGAAGTCCTTGGCCCTGCTCCACCACAGGTAGGGATAGGACACGTTGTCGGACCCGAACGCGAACCCCTGCATGCGCAGCATGTGCAGATAACCTTCGGCACTTTTCTGCACGTGCATGGGGTGACGGAAGAACCAGCGAATCACCCAGGTATCGATATAGGCTTGGGTGGATTCTGCGAACAGCAGGTAGCCGCCCGGTCTGAGTACGCGGTAGAACTCGGCCAGGGCCTTTTCCTGTTCGACCAGGTGATGAAAGGTCTGATGGCAGAACAGCACATCGATGCTGGCATCGGGGTAGGGCAGGCTGGCGCAGTCACCGCCAGACAATTCCACCTCGATGCCCAGCCGCTTGGCCTCGGCTGCGCTGAGGTCGAGGCTGTGCGGATCGGCGTCGGTGCCCAGCAGCCTGGAGGGGGCGAATACCCGTTGCAGGTGTTTGAACGACTTGCCCTGCCCGCAGCCGGCATCGAGCAGAACCGGCGCCTGGGGAAGGGCGCCTGCGAAGAGTCGGGCGAGGTCATCGATCGCCACCCGCAGCACGTGATGCTGCCAGGTGTGGCTGCTCAGGAAGCGAAACCCGATGCGGGTTTCTTCCACGTAAGTCTCGCTCAGGAACGGGCGCTGGGTCATGGGGTGTCCCTTGCGCACAGTTCAGCCAGGGTACGCAGCCGGCGCCGAGGCTCGGCGACGAACGGGTTACGTGTATCCCAGGCATACCCGGCCAGTATGGAGCTGATCATGGCGCGAATCTCCGGTGAGCTGCCGGGGTGATAGATCACATCCTGGAAGCTGCCGTCGTACCAGCCCTCCACGTAGACACGGAAGGTGTCGACGCCACGCTGCAGCGGCTCGGCAAATGCGCTCTGCCAGTCCACTGCCTCCCCTTGCAGTTGGCGATGCAGCAGGCCTGCAGCCATGCTGGCAGAGCGCATGGCGATGGTGACCCCGGAGGAGAACACCGGGTCGAGGAACTCTGCGGCATTGCCCAGCAGCGCATAACCCGGCCCATGCAGGGCTTTCACGTTGGCCGAGTAGCCGCCGATGGTGCGAGCCGGGGTGTCCCAGACTGCATTGGCCAGCACCTTGGCCAGGGCGGGCGCTTGCGCCACGAAGTGCTTCAGGCACGCATCGAGGTCGTCAGGGGCAGTGGCAAAGCGCTCAGCGGCAGCCACTACCCCCAACGAGGTGCGGCCATCACTGAAGGGGATGGTCCAGAACCAGATGTCACGGTGCTCGGGGTGGGTGGTGATGAGGATCTTGTCGCGGTCGAAGCCGGGGTGGTCGATGCGGTCTTCGATGTGCGTGAAGACCGCCTTGCGTACTGGGAAGGCGGACGGGGCTTCAAGGTCCAGCAGACGCGGCAGCACGCGGCCATAGCCACTGGCATCCAGGACGAACTGTGCCTTGAGCACGTACTCGCTGCCATCAGGCCGGCGCACACGCACCTGTGGCTGTAGCCCGCCCATGTCGGCGCTGACCACCTCATGCTCGTAGCGGATCTCCACGCCCTGCGCTTGGGCCTGGTCGGCCAGTATTTGGTCGAAGCGAGCACGCTGCACCTGGAAGGTGCTGGTCTTGCCTGGCGTGAAGGTCTGCCCGAAGTCGAAGGCGGTGTATTCGTCGCCCCATGCGAAAGCAGCACCATTCTTGTATTGGAAACCTGCCGCCTGCACGGCATCCAGCATGCCCGCCTCTTCGACGAAGTCCAGGCAGTGCGCCAGCAGGCTTTCGCCGATGGAAAAGCGCGGGAAGCGCTGACGCTCGATCACCAGCACGTCGTGCCCGCTGCGCTTGAGCAAGGCCGCCGCGATGGCACCGGAAGGCCCGGCGCCGATGACCAGGACCTGGCGTTGTTGGGTTTCAAGGGTTGGCATGCGGGCTCCTTGCCATGGGTTCTGTGTTGAGCGGAAGGCGATGAAGGCCGGCCAGCGCCGGCATCAGAGTGGCGACCAGGCTCATCAGCATGAGCGCGAAGTACACCGCCGGGGTAATCAACTGCTGGGACAGCAGCAGGTTGAGAAAAACGATTTCACTGAGGCCGCGAATGTTCAGCAGCAGGCTTTCGCGCCATTTGCCGGCAGCGCCGGGCGACGCAGCAGCCCAGCACAGGCCCAGCCAGTTGCCCAGCAACTTGCTGGCGATCGGAAGCACCAGCAAGGCGACCAGTTGCCACGCGTCCAACTGCCCCAGGGCCTGGTGGGCATCGATCTGCACCACGCCGTAGGTCAGGATCATGGGGACCGCCAAGCCCTGTTGCACGCGGCGGTTGTACCGCTCTGGCAGCGGCAATGCCGCCGCGACCTTGAGCCAGGCCAGGCACGCCAGGTAGCCAACCCCCAGGATCAGTGCGTTGAGCTTGTAGTGTTCGGCAATGAACAGCAGCACCAGGAACAACGCGCCATACAGCGAAGGCGCGCGCAGACCCAGCGCGTGCAACGGCCATGGCAGCAGCGCCGCCAACATCGGCAAGGCCAGTGTGCCGGGGTCGAGGCTGCCTTGGCCCACACCTAGCAATAGCCAGCACGCCAGGTCGATCAAGATGGCAGCCTGCAACAACCGCCGGCTGGCCGCCGGGGGATAGTCGATTGCCTGGAGATAGAGGTAGAGCACCGGTATGGCGGTGATTGCGAACACCAGGCCAAGTGCCAGTGCACCGACCCCGCTCAGGCCTATCACCCAGATCGCGCAGGCGATACCGCAGAGGAACGGCAGCAGAAAGCTGGGCACGGCAAGTTTCAGCGCCTGTCGGTCCGGGCGCAGCGCCAGCACGTCGATCAGGATATGACCGAGCAACAAGGCGAAACTGCCGCCGTAGAGGGCTTTTACCCATGCTGGTGCGATTAACGCAGTGCCCTCCAATTGCCAGTGCGGCGTTACCCACAGACCCATCAAGGCAGGGAGTACCAGTGTTGCCACCAACAGATGGCTGACGATCGGGATCAGCCCGAGGCGCTTGCCCAGCCTGCTGGCCAGGATGAAGAGCGCCAGCGCCAGCGCCCAGAAGACGGCGATCATCATGAGCGGTCGTGCGCTCCCTCGCGAGGCGCTGCCCAAGGCGCCAGCAGGAAGCTGAACACCAGCCCCAGGCTTACCGCCATGCCGAAGTTGCTAACTGCCGGCGTACTGGACAGGGCCAGCAGGCCGAACGACAGCCATGTGGTCAACGCAGCCAGCAAGGTTCCGAGCAGGCTCACCGCGGCGCCGCCGATGCGCTCATGCATGAGGATGGCATAGTCGACGCTGATGGCCGTCACCAGCAGTAACCCGAACAGGCTGAACAGTGTCAACGGCTCGCCCAGCCAGCCGAGGCTCGCCAGGCTGCACAGAGCAGCCAACAGCGGCAGGGCAACGATGCGCAAAGAACCCCGCAACCCGAAAGGCACTGCCAGCAGCATCAGAATCAACGCACACGAAAGCAGTTTGAGTTCCGCTGCGCTGACCTGGGTGGCGGCGAACAACTGGTTCAGCTCGCCAAGACGATCAACCAGCTGTACACCGGGCAGGCCCTGCGCCTGCAACTGCAACAGGGCGGCGTCAGACAAGCCTTGCAGGCTGACGATGGCAGCCACGCCGTCACCTGTGCTGCCCAGCCACAAGGGCCGCCATGCCTCGCCCAACGGGCCTGCCAGCACGTCGTCGATACGCTGCAGTGGCAGTGCGCGCAGTTGCGCGACTTCAGCGGCCAAGGCCGCCTGGGGAACGCCGAGCGCCACCAGCGGCTGCCAATGCGCCGTTAGCGTGGCCAGGGCCTCGCGCACCTGTGCTTGCTCGGCAGGGGTTGCGACCAGCTGTCCGAGGCTCAGGTAGCCCTTGAGTTTGCCCAGCGCGACCAACTCATCGAGCTTGGCCCCAAGCTGTTGGGTGCGTTCGAGCAATTGCTGCTGGTCGGCAGCCCGCACCAGGTAGAACTGGCTGGTGGGCTGGTAACCGGTGATGCGTGCCACTGCCTGGGCTTGCTGCAACAGTTGCGGCGGCGTGCCCACCCATTGGCGGATGTCGTTGTGGGTCTGCAGGTGCCAGAGGCCGCTGGCGCAGAACAACAGCAGCAGGGCCAACAGCGCTGCGCTCGGCACTTTGCGCAGCAATGCCTCACGCCAGCGGGTGAGCGCCTGCGCGATACGCATTGGCCAATCGGCAGGTTGCAGCTGCGCCTTGCTCAGCAGGGCCGGGACCAGGCACACCGCACTGAGGTAGGCGCCCAACAGGCCAGCGGCGGAGAAAACGGCAATCTGGGTCAGCGCCGGGAACGGGGTGAAGGCCAATGCTAGGTAGCCGATGCAACTGGTGGCCAGGCTCAGGCTCATGCCTGGCAGGGTCAGGCGCACGGCCGTCCAGCTTTGCCAGGGCTTGAGGCTCCAGCTCTTGGTCAGGTAGTGCAGGGGGTAGTCGATCGCGACGCCGATCAGGCTGGAGCCCAGCACCAGGGTCATGACGTGCATCTGGCCGAACACCGCCACGCACACCACTGAACCGAACAGCATGCCGACCAGCACGGGTAGGAACGCCAGCAGCGCACGCACGCTGCGCAGGGCCAGCAATAGCAACAGCAAGATGCCCAGCGTTGCCCCGCCGCCTACCCAGGTGATCTCCTGGCTGGCTTGCTGCTGGCCGGCGGCCGCGTGCAGCAGGCCGCTGGCGGCCAGCAACTGCGCATCGACAGCGCTTGCCTGCACACGCGCCTGGGCCAGCAAGTCCGCGACCTGCAGGGGCAGGTGCATGTCGAAGGCATTGCCCAGGGTGCGCGCGCGCACCAGCACCCAGTAATCCCCTTCGGCCTGGGCAATCAAGGCACCGCTGGCGGTGTCCAGTTCCACGTTCGCGGGCTTGGGCTGGGCATTCTGGATACGCCCGGTCAGGCCTAGCCAGTCATCCTGGCCTGGCACGAGGCTGAACCCTGCGAAGGGATCGACCAGGCTCTGGACGCGCTGCGCCACGAAGGCATCCGGCTGCTGCTGCAATTGTTGCCGGTCAGATGACGGCAGCATGGCCAGGCGGCCTTTGAGCAACTGATCACGCACTGCCTGCAGGTCGGTGTCCAGGCTCCACTGCACCTTTTCGAACAGGCCAGTGGCCTGCCACTGTTCCGCCAACCGTTGTGCCAGCGCCACTGCCTGTTGACGCTGAGCGTGGCCGACCAGAAGCAGCAACTCGCGGTTCAGCGGTTCCTGCATCCGCTGCTCGGCCTGTTGCACCAGCGGATCCTGGGTCGCTCCGGGTACCAGCGCCATCAAGTCGGCGGACAAGGGCGCGCCGCGGTGCCACTGCCAGCCGGCCACGGCCAGCATGATCAGCAGCAGGCAGACGAACAGGCGCGGCAACTGGCGTTCAGTCGGCAAAGTCACTGCGCTCCATGTCGCTCAGCTCGGCAGCGCCGGTGCTTTCAGGCAGGCGCAACACGGTGCTGTCGCCTTGGGTCTCGCTCAGCTCGATGCGCTGCACAAAACGCCCGCCGCTGATATCGATGCGGCTGAAGATTTGCTTGAGCAGCAACGAGCGTGGGATCAGACGCAGTTGCCACTGGGTTGAATCGCCGCTCAAGGCCAGTTCGAAATCACGCTGCAGCCCGGTGCTGTCACCTTGCAGCACGGCAAAGAACAGCTGGTTTTGCTGTGCACCGGCGCTGCGGCTCGGCAGCACTTGCCAGCCGCTCGGGTCGCGCCGGGCAATGCCATGGGCGTCGATCCGGTAGTCCTGACGCAGTGGCGTATGCAGCATCCAGAGCAGGCCATGATCACGGGCAAGCACGAACTCACCTTCGCTCAGCAAGGGCTGGGGCAGGGCACGCAGGTGTTTTTCCTGAATGAAGGGGCCCTTGACCACCGCAGGTGCGCTGAGCTGGCGTTGCAGGGCGTCCAGGTCGAAGGCTGCGCTCAAGGGGCTGACGATCAGCACCGCCAACGTTGCCAGCATGCAGGCCAGCCGTTTTAGCGCAGCACTCATGACAACACCTGCTGCACGGCGTCGAGCATGACCTGCGGCGAGGCCAGCTGCATTTCGCCGCTGTCGATGTGCACGGCCACCTGAACCGTACTGGCACGGGTCATGCGCTCACCGGTCACGGCGTCGCTGATCAGGTAATGCAGCTTCAGGCGGTTTTCCCATTCCACCAGGCTGGCCCGCACCACCAGGCGCTGACCGAACGTGGCGCCGCGCATGTAGCGCAGCTGCAGGTCGATCACCGGCCATGCATAGCCGCTGGCATGCATCTGAACATAGTTGTGCGCCAGGCGGTCGAGCAGGGCGCACCGCGCCACTTCCAGGTACTTCACATAATGGCCATGCCAGACCACATGCATGCTGTCGACATCGAAAAACGGCACGATGACTTCGGTGTCGACGTGGAAAACGCCAGGGTTACGCATGCAGCCTCCAGTGACGTTGGCCGATGCGCACCAGGCAGTGGCGCAGCTCGCCTTCCAGCGCCCGGTCTTCGATGACCGGCGCGAACTCCTGCAACAACGCCTCGTGCATCTGCGCCAGCGCAGGGGGCAGCGCGTGTGCCTGGGGCTGCTGGCTGCGCAGCCAGACGCCCTGGTTGGCGGCCAGCAACGCAGCGGCGGCGACTTGCTCGGTCAGCTCCAGGACCCGCAGGGCATCGCGGGCGGCAATGGTGCCCATGCTCACCTTGTCCTGGTTGTGGCATTCGGTGGAGCGCGAAAACACGCTGGCGGGCATGGTCTGCTTGAGCGCTTCGGCAGTCCAGGCGCTGGCCCCGATCTGCACAGCCTTGAAACCGTGGTTGATCATGGCGCGCTCGGCCGGTGCGCCCGACAGGTTGCTCGGCAGGCCGTGGTTGTAACGCACATCCACCGCCAGCGCGAGTTGTCGGTCGAGCAGGTCGGCCACGTTGGCGACGAGGGTTTTCAGGCTGTCCATGGCAAAGGCGATGTGCCCGCCGTAGAAATGACCACCGTGCAGCACGCGCTCGGCATCACCGTCGATGATCGGGTTGTCGTTGGCACTGTTGAGCTCGGTCTCGATGAAACCACGCAACCAGCCCAGGCTGTCGGCCAGTACCCCCAGGACGTGCGGCGCGCAGCGCAGCGAATAGCGGTCCTGCAGGCGGTGCAAGGGCGGCAGGGGTGCGTCGATCGCCAGGTCCTGGCGCAGCCAGGCGGCGACCTGCGCCTGGCCAGGGTGTGGCTTGGCGGCGAACAGGCGTTCGTCGAAATGCTCGGGGTTGCCTTGCAGGGCAACCACGTTCAGTGCGGTGATGCGGGTTGCCAAGTGCAGAAGATAATCGGCGCGGGCAAACGCCAGGCACGCAAGACCGGTCATCACTGCCGTGCCGTTCATCAGGGCCAGGGCTTCCTTGGGCCTGAGCACCAGGGGCTGCCAGCCCAGTTCGCGGTGCACGTCGGCGCTGAGGCGGCGCTGGCCCTGGAACATCACCTCGCGCTCGCCCGAGAGCGTCGCGGCCACGTAGGACAGCGGGGTGAGGTCGCCACTGGCGCCTACCGAACCCTCTTCGGGGATCAGCGGCAGGACGTCGTGGGCAATGAAGTCGCGCAGGCGCTCGAGCAGTTCCAGGCGAACACCGGATACCCCGTGGCTGAGCGACCGCAGGCGTGCAGCCAGCACTGCGCGTGTGGCCGAGGCGTCCAGCAGCTTGCCGAGGCCGCAACCGTGGAAGGTGTAGAGGTGGCGTGGCAGCGCCTCGACGTGTTCCAGCGGCACGGCCACGACACAGGAGTCGCCGTAGCCGGTGGTCACGCCGTAGATCACCCCTTCCTTGTCGAGCAGGGTGTCGAGAAAGCGCGCCCCGCGGGCAATGCGCTCGCGGTAGGCGGCATCGCCCTGCAGGTGTGCCGTGGCACGGCCTTCGGCCAGCGCCACGACGTCTTCGATAGCCAGCGGCGATTCGCCGAACGTGACAGGTTCATGCGCTTGCATCGTCATCGGTCTTCCAGAAAGGGTAGAAATTGAACCACTGCAGGGGCGCGCGCGTGCAGTAGTGGCCCAGGCGATCGGCGTAGCGGGCGGCCCACTGGGCGATGACTTCATCGCGCTGGCCGCGTCGCCATTGCAGGCGTTCGGCAAAGGGCTCGAGGGTGACGTGGTAGCGGCCGTCGTGCTTGAGGCAGAACAGCAGGTTGAGCGGGCATTCGAGCATGCCCGCCAGCAACCAGGGGCCCTGCGGGAAGGCGGCGCGGTGGCCCAGGAAGTCCACCTCGACGGTACGCCCGCCATGCAGCGGCACGCGATCACCCGCGATGGCCAGCCATTCACCGCGCTCCAGGCGCTCGGACAGTTGCAGCATCACCGCAGGGTCCAGCTCGCTGACCTGGATGAGCCGCAGGTTGGTGGCGCCCGCCTCGCCCAGCAAGCGGTTGAAGCGCTCGGCATGGCGGGTGTGCACCAGCACGTTCATGGTCACCTGCTCGCCGATTTCGGCCAGGGCCCGGCAGACTTCCAGGTTGCCCAGGTGGGCGCCCACCAGCATCTGCCCGCGTGCGCCGCGCAGTTGCTGACGCAGGCCGGCAGGGTCGTGGATTTCGATATCCTCGATGCGCAGCTTGCCGTTCCACACGTCAAGCTTGTCCAGCAGGGCCTCGGCAAAGGCCATGAACTGGCGAAAGACCTGCCATGAGCCAGGGGCAGGCGTCTGCCCGGCGTTCCACTGGCGCAGGCGTTGCTGGTACTGCCACGCGCTGCGGCGGGCACGGCGGCCGAACAGGAAGAAGTAGGCGACGATCACGTGGATCAATGGGCTGAGCACGCGGCGGCCTAGCAACCGTACCAGGGCGGCGGTCAGCTTCATCAGCCAGAAGCTGCCCCGCTCCTGGTGGTCGGCCCAGTGCTGCGACGGTTCGCTCATGACCGCCACCGACGCCAGAGGATCGCCGGTGCGCGCACCAGCATGCCGAAGAACAGCTTGGCGTGCATCTTGGAAATCAGTGCGTTGTCGTGGACCAGGCGAAAATGCGACAGGCCATCCTGTGGATAATGTACCCGCGTCGGCAGCCAGCGCATTGGTTGGTTGCGCCAGGCCAGGCGCACGAGAATTTCCGGGTCGAAGTCCATGCGCTTGCCAAGTCGCACGGTGTCGATCAGGGCCAGCGTGGCTGGCAGCGGATAGACCCGAAACCCGCACATGGAGTCGGGAATCTGCAGCGACAGGCTGTTGATCCACACCCAGACGTGGGTTAGGTAGCGCGCGTACAGCCGCCCTTTGGGCACACTGGCATCGTACTGTGGATAACCGCACACCAGTGCCTGGGGGGCATGACGCGAATGTTCCAGAAACGTCTGCACATCGCCCAGGTCGTGCTGGCCATCGGCATCGACCTGCAACGCATGACTGAAGCCCAGTCGCGCTGCCTCGCGCAGGCCGGCCATGACTGCACCGCCCTTGCCCTGGTTGACGGGCAGGGTGACCAGAAACACGTTCGTCTGTTCGGCCAGCCGGGCGAGCACCTGCGCGCAGCCTGCGTCGCTGGCATCGTCGACCAGCACGCAGGGCAGGCCCGCGCGCAGCAAGTCGTCCACGACCGCCGGAACGGCCTGTTCATGGTTGTAGACCGGGATCACCGCGCAGGGCTTATGCACAGGCGTTCTCCAACAGAACCCGGCCGCTCGAGCACGGTTGACCGGCACAGGTGAAGGCGAAGTAAAGCTTACCGCGGGCCTTGTCCAGGCGAAGGCTCAGCGCCAGCTCATCGCCGGGCCGCACCAACTGCTGGAACTTGACCACCTCCATGCCTGCAAAGCGCAGCGGCGACTCGGTCAGCTCAGCGGCCAGCGCGACGGCCCAGTCGATCTGGACCACACCGGGCAACACGGGCGTGCGGGGAAAATGCCCCGGGAAACAGGCAAGGTCCAGGGGCACGCCGAGCTTGAGCTGGAGTTCGTCACCTTCGCGATGCTGCTCCAGCACATGCGGTGCCATGCTGCGAGGCGCCAGCAGCAATGCCTGCAGCGCAACCTGGGTCAGCTTGCCCTGGCTGTTGAGCGGCAAGTGCTGCACCAAGCGCCAGCGGCGGGGCAGTGCCAGCGCCTCGCAGTGGCCTGCCAGGTGGCTGCGCAGGGCCTCGACCAAGGCCCGCCGCCCCTGGTTGCGCAGGGCGTGCAAGCCTGCGGGGGTCGGCACCAGCAGGGCGCCGAGGCTGGCCCGGCCGTTTTCGATCATGCCAAGGCGTGCTTCAGACACCCATGGATGCGTGCACAAGGCCTGTTCGAGCATGGGCAGCGAAATGCGCTTTTCTTCGAGTTTGACGATCCGATCCAGTCGCCCCAGCAAGCGAAAGCGCCCATCTGATGAGAATTCGACAGCGTCGGCGCTGTGTTCCACATGCCCCGCAGGGAGGTAGGGCGAGGCGATGCACAGCGCGCCCTGTTCATTCTGGCTGACCTGTACACCGGCAAACGGCTGCCACAAGGGCTGCCCCTGGCGCCAGGCGATCCCGCCGGTCTCCGAGCTGCCGAGGATTTCAGCCGGCCATTGGCCGAGACGCTGGTGCAGGCGCTCGGCCGCATCGGCGGGCAACTCACCGCCCGACGAGAACACCTTGCGCACCGGTTGCAGGGCTGGCCAGTCGAGGTTTTCCCCCATGCGCTTGAGCAGCGCCGGGCTGGCGACCCAGGCAAAGGCCGGGTGGGCGCGGCTGGCCCGTTGCAGGTCTTCGGGGAACGGCAATTGACGGCGCTCGAAACCACGCCCGGCGCACAAGGGCCACAGCACGCGGAACAAAAGCCCGTAGATGTGCTGGGTGGCGACGCTGCCGATGATCCAGGCAGGGCCCAGAGCCTCGCCCCACAAGTGCTCCAGCGCGTTCACCTCACTGGCCAGCTGCGTGAGCTGCTTGTCGATGCGCTTGGGCTCGCCGCTGGACCCGGAGGTACACAGGCTNNCAGGCTGATGCGGCACCGGGCCAAGTCCAGAACGGCAGGTGGCAAGGGCGCGTCGAACAGGTCGTCGGGCAGCGTATCCTCAGCCTGATCCGTGAGCCACAGGTCTACGTGGGCATTCCAGCGCTCGCGTGTGGCCGGTTGCAGGTCGGCCGGCAGCAAGACCTCAACCTCGGCCCGCCATGCACCGAGCAGGGCAGCGGCCAGTTGCGCGGCGTCCTCCAGGTGCACCGCCAATCGGCGAACACCCCGCGCACGCAGGCCACCGGCCAGGCGCAGTGCCTGCTGGCTCAGTTCGGCATGGTCCAGGACAGGGGCTTGGGTCACCTGGCGCGGCGCATCCAGCGGCAGCAGCAGGTGTTGGAGGTTGATCCAGTTCATGAGCGTCCTCGCACACGTTGTCTAATCAGCCATTCGAGGGCGAACAGCACGCCCATCGCGGCATAGGCGATGACGCCGTTGTAGAGCGTCCACCAGGCCAACGGCGCCCACAGCGTAAGCGCGGCCGCGATCAGGCCGTTGAGCAAAAAGAACAGGCACCAGGCCTGGGTGACCTGCCGGGTATAACGCACCGCGCGCGGTGGCAGCGCTGGGTCGCTCAAGCGTGCCAGGCGTTCGGCCACCGGCATGCCGTGCAGCAGGCTGCTACCGAACAGCCCCAGCATGAAGGTACTGATGAGCACCGGATACCAACGCAGCAGTGCCTGGCTGTCCGACAGCCCCAGCAGCCCACAGAACAGCAGGGCGGCAATTGCCATCCACAGGCTGCCGGGCCGACGAGGGGCGCTGAGCGCACGTGCCAGCCAAAGGCCGCCGAGCAGCAGGCCAAATTGCCAGGGGGCGTAGTGCGCCATGCCGAAATGCACGGCGAACGGATACAGCAGCCCGGCAATCAGCAGGCCGGCGCCGATCAGTCGCTTCATGCCTCCGGGTTCACCAGGCGGAACACGGCCTCGACCACGTCGTTGACGGTACGCACCGACTTGAACTCGTCAGCGGCTATCTTCTTGCCTGTCTGGCGCTTGATGTGATCGATCAGGTCGACGGCGTCGATGCTGTCGATTTCCAGATCCTGGTAAAGGTTGGCGTCCAGGCTGATACGCTCAGGCTCGAGCTCGAACAATTCGACCAAGGCGTCGCGCAGGATGTTGAAGATGTCTTCACGGGTTTGCATGATGCGATCTCAGGCGGCCTGACGGGCAGTGACGAACGCCGCCAGGGCGGCGACACTGCTGAAATGGTTGCGGGTGTCCTTGGCATCGGCGTCGATCTTGATGCCATAACGCTTCTGGATGGCCAGGCCGAGCTCGAGCGCATCAACCGAATCCAGGCCCAGGCCTTCGCCGAACAGGGTCTGTTCGTCGTCGATGTCCTGGATGCTGATGTCCTCCAGGCCCAGGGCGTCGATGATCAGTTGCTTGAGATCACGGTTGAGGTCTTGCTGTGGCGCGCTCATCGGCGGCGAGCTCCTTGATGTAGTAGTTGTGCAGGTAGTCGTTGAGCAGGCGGGAAGCTTTGGGTGCAGGGCCCAGCGCTGCGTAGGCGTCGGGATGCACGTCCGGGCCCACCGAAAGGGTGAAGTGCACACGCCTGCCAGGGATGCGGTACCAGGGTTCGTTCTTGGTCAGCGTGGTTGGGCTGACCTTGATGGTGACTGGGGTGATGACGCTTGCACCGCGCAGGGCAATCGCAGCCGCGCCGCGGTGAAAGGCCGGCGGCTGGCCTGGCGAGGTGCGCGTGCCTTCCGGGAAAATCACCAAGGTCTGGCCCTGCTGCAGCGAGGCGACGGCGGCGTCGAGCATGTCCATGCTGCCATCGTTGCCGATGTATTGCGCCTCACTGACCGGCCCGCGTGTGAACGGGTTGTCGAACAGGCTCTGCTTCACGACGCAGTTGGCCTGGCGTACCAGGCCGATCAGGAATACCACGTCGATCAGGGAGGGGTGATTGGCAATGATCATCTGACCCGGCCGGCCCAGGCGCTCGGCCCCTTCGATTTCGTAGGTCAGCACGCCCATGGCGCGCATGAACTGCACGAAGCGCCAGAACAACCAGCTGATGGTGCGCCGGGCCCGCTCGCGGTGGCGCACTCGGCCACCGGGCAGGCAGGCCAGCAGCGGAAACACGAATAGCCGCAGGGTCAGGCAGCCCATGCCAAACAGTATAAAGCTCGTCGCGGTGGCCAACAGGCGCCAGATGAAGGCATCGCCTGACCTGCTCACGGCTGTCGGTGCCAGTTCCATGTACGACGCTTCCCTGTGTGAGTGAAATCGGTGCGGCCGTTGAGCATGGCCTTGAGCCAGGCCAAGCCGTGAGGCAGCCCAGGCACTGCCGGTGATGCGGCGACCTGGCCGGGCGCCAGCTGCCATTGCTGGCCTGGGGTCAGCAACAGGCCGAGCGCATAGGCGAATGGGACGTCGTCTATCCAGGGGCCATAGGCCGGCGGCGGCTGTTCTTCGGTAACGATCAACAGCACGGCTGGGGCACCATCAGCCATGAGCGCTGCGGCTTCCACCACGCCCTGCTCGAAACCATCCCCCGCGGCGGCCAGTGCCGTCATCTCGCAGGTGGAACCGCGCAGGATCGACCACAGGCCGATGACCGCGTTGTGCACCGAGAGGCTGAACTGGGTAGGTGACAGCGGCTGCCCCGCAGCCAGTTCGCCCAGAATCGAAAACGTACGGGGTGTTTCACCGTGGCGTGACACGAAGACCAGCGGCAGCGGCGGCTGGCCCTCTGCCAATGGCCAGGCCACCGCGAACGCCATGCGCGCCATGTGGCTCAGCCGACGGCGTTGCATGGCCGGCAGAAAGGCCACGTCAGGCGCGCAGGCGTCAGCACCCGATGGCGAATTGCCACTGGCCCAGGCGTGCCAGTCGGCAGGCGCCGAAAGGCCTGGAGCCCATGCACGCCATTGGGTGATGTTGAAGGTGATCACGGTGGTTTTCTTCCCGCCCTGAGGGGCTTCCATGCCGAGCGAACGTGTCGGCGCCTGCCTGTCAGGGGTGGTGCGTTCATCGAGTGGCGCGCATTATCCCGGTGCGGCGGTGATGTAGCAATGGATTCGGATCCAAAGAGACAACGCCTTCAAGCGGATGTGGCGTGGTCCGATTGAATAGTTTCCTTTTTCCGACAGTCGGCACAGCGCCATGTCTGGTGCGCAGCCGCTGTAGCAGCGCTGGCCATGGGCACGGCGTCGCCACATACTCGGCAACTCGTCCCTATCCGGAGGTCAATCATGCGACGCGTGGTGTTCAATCAGAAAGGCGGGGTGGGCAAATCCAGCATCGCCTGCAACCTGGCAGCGGTAAGCGCCCATGAAGGCTACCGAACCTTGCTGATCGACCTGGATGCACAGGCCAACTCGACCCAGTACCTCACCGGGCTGGTGGGCGAAGACATTCCCATGGGCATCGCCGATTTCTTCAAGCAGAGCCTGTCCAGTGGGCCCGGGGTGAAGAAGAATAAGGTCGATATCCACCAGACACCGTTCGAAAACCTGCATGTGGTCACCGCCACCTCGGAGTTGGCCGACCTGCAACCCAAGCTCGAAGCCAAGCACAAGATCAACAAGCTGCGTAAATTGCTCGACGTCTTGAGTGAAGATTACGAGCGGATTTACATCGACACCCCGCCGGCCCTCAACTTCTATGCCGTCTCGGCGCTCATCGCAGCGGACCGAGTGCTGATCCCGTTCGACTGCGACAGCTTCTCGCGTCAGGCCCTGTACGGGTTGCTGGCCGAGATCGAGGACATCAAGGAAGACCACAACGAACACCTGGTCGTCGAGGGCATCGTGGTGAACCAGTTCCAGCCCCGTGCCAGCCTGCCGCAGCAGATGCTGGACGCGCTACTGGCCGAAGGCTTGCCGGTGCTGCCGGTGTACCTGGGCAGTTCAGTGAAGATGCGGGAGTCGCATCACGCCAGCCTGCCCCTGATCCACCTCGACCCCCGTCACAAACTGACCCAGCAATTCGTGGCGCTGCATGATTTGCTGGGTGGGGATGAGTAGGTGCAGCTTGATCAGACGTCTGCACGAGGGGCTACGTATCCCCTATGAGTCGCTGCTTGCAGGTACCTGAGGTCAAACCCCCTGGCTGCGCAGCCACTCCAGCAGTGGCTGAAGGGGAAGTGCCCCTGCCTGGCGCGCGATCTCGCGGCCGTTGCGCATCAGTATGAGGCTCGGGATCGAGCGAATGCCCAGTTGCCCGGCCAGGGAGCGGTTGGCTTCGCTGTCGAGCTTGGCCAGGCGGCAGCGGCCAGTCAGTTGGCGGGCCGCTTGTTCGAAGACTGGCGCGAAGGCCTTGCAGGGGCCACACCAATCGGCCCAGACGTCGATCAGCAAGGGCAGGTCGCCTTTGACCTGGCTTGCATAGCTGCTCTCGGTCAGCACGAACGGCGCCTGGAGCACCACTTGCTGCTTGCAGCGGCCACACTTGGGCGCATCGCCCAGGCGGTCGGCGGGCAAGCGGTTCAGGCCGTTGCAGTGAGGGCAAGGGACAATTAGCGGATCGGTCATTGCATCTCCGTTGGCGTCTGTGGGCTTCAGGACGAGCAACTGATTTCCAAGTGCTTGCCCCAGGCAGGTGGCGGCGCTGCATAGGCCTGCATTCCGGCCTGTTCCTCGAACGGGCGGCTCAGCACCTCATGCAAACGCCTGACCTCAGTGTAGTCGCCTGCCTCGGCCGCTTCGATAGCGTTCTGCGCCAGATAGTTACGCAGCACATACAGCGGGTTCACGGCGTGCATGCGCTCACGCCGCCCGGCAGCATGGTTCGGTTCACGTTCGCAGCGCGCTTGATAGTCGACAGCCCAGGCGTCGAAACCCGCCAGGTCGATGAAGGCGTCACTTACCGATTGCAGCGCGTCGGCCAGCGGTTGATCGCCCAGGCGGCGGAAGAACAGGTTGTAGTCCACACCACCGCTCTGCATGCGTTGCAGCAGACGCTCGACCAAGGCCATGTCTTCGTCCTCGGCGGTAGTCAGGCCGAGCCGGCGACGCATCAGGTCCAGGTAATGGGCCTGGTACAGGGGCAGGAACAGCGCCAGTGCCTGCTTGAGCGCTTCGACCTCGACCACCGTGGTCAAGGCCTGGGCCAGCGCGCTGAGGTTCCAATGGGCGATCGGTACCTGGTTGGCATAGCTGTAGCGGCCGCGGTCGTCGGAGTGGTTGCAGATGAAGTTGGCATCGAAGTCGTCAAGGAAAGCGAACGGGCCGAAGTCGAAGGTGATCCCCAGAATCGACATGTTGTCGGTGTTCATCACGCCGTGACAGAAACCGTACGCTTGCCAGCGTGCGATCAGCTCGGCATTGCGCTCGACGATGGTCTGGAACATGGCCAGGTAAGGCTGCTCGGCGTCTTTGCATTGCGGGTAATGCTCATCGAGTACATGGTCGATCAGCACGCGCTGCTGCTCGGGCTGCTGGGTGTAGTAGAAGTATTCGAAATGGCCAAAGCGGATATGGCTCTGGGCAAGGCGGGTGAGCATGGCGGCGCTTTCCTGGGTTTCCCGCCACACCGGGGTGCTGGAGCCGATCACACACAGGGCTCGGCTGCTGGGGATACCGAGGGCATGCAAGGCTTCGCTCGCCAGAAACTCACGAATCGAGGAGCGCAGCACGGCACGGCCATCGCCCATGCGCGAGTAGGGGGTCTGGCCGGCGCCCTTGAGGTGCAGGTCCCAATGTTCACCGGCATCGTTGACCACCTCGGTCAGTAACAGGCCGCGGCCGTCACCCAGGCGCGGGTTGTAGCCGCCGAACTGATGGCCGGAATACACCATCGCTCGTGGATCGGCGCCTTCCCAGAGCTTGTGGCCACTGAACAGTTCGGCGAACAACGGCAGCTCGGCCTGGGCCGGGTCGAGGTCGAGCAGCGCCATGGCCGATGCACTGGCGACCACCAGGCGAGGGTCTGCGATCGGCTCGGGCAGTACCTGGGTAGAGAATGCGTCCCCCAGGCGGGCGAAGCGGTTGTCGAAGGTGAGCTGGTCGAGGGCTTTCACGGGGCTGCTCCTGAGTCGAGGTGGCAAGCGGCCGCTGCGTGGCCCTGTGCGGGCGGACCGGCCGTGAGCGAGGGCCAGGCCCTCGCGGGTTGAACGGGCGTCTCTGCCCTATGGAGTCCAATCACACCGGTTGAGTGCCATCGGATTTGGGCGAGTCCATCGGTATCAACTGTTGTTTGCCGGCTTTGGGGTCCATCAGGAACACCTCGACCTGGCGTACGGAGATCTTGATATCGTGCGCCTTGAACTCCCGGTTGATGTAGCGATTGATCTCGTCCAGCGTCGGGTTGCGATCACCCAGGTCACGGACGTGCATGCGCAGTTCGTGGTCCAGTGAGCTTTCGCCGAATTGCAGGAAGTACACCAGAGGTTCCGGGTCCTTGAGCACCCGCGGGTTCTCATGCGCACCCTTGAGCAGCAGGTCGCGTACCAGGTCCAGGTCCGAGCCGTAGTCGATGCCCAGTTTCAGGGTCACGCGGGTAACGGTATCGGTGAGCGACCAGTTGATCAGTTGCCCGGTGATGAACGTCTTGTTGGGGACGATGATGTCCTTGCGGTCGAAGTCGGTGATGGTGGTGGCGCGGATGCGGATCTTGCTCACCGTGCCCGACAAGTTGCCGATGGTGATGGTGTCGCCGATACGCACCGGGCGTTCGAACAGGATCATGATGCCCGAAATGAAGTTGGCGAAGATTTCCTGCATGCCGAAACCCAGGCCTACCGACAGCGCGGCGACCAGCCACTGCAGCTTGTCCCAGCTGACCCCCAGGGTGGAGAGGGTACTGACGATGCCGACGCCGACGATGGTGTAGGACAGCAGCGTGGTGGTGGCGTAAGCACTGCCTTGGGCCAGATTAAGCCGCGACAGTACCAGCACCTCCAGCAGGCCGGGCAAGTTGCCGGCCAGGGCGAAGGTAATGCCCACGATCACCAGTGCGCCGAGCAGGTCACCGAGGCTGATGGGGACCATGCTCGCCGCAGCGCCCGTACCGCTGGTGTATTCGTACAACACGAAGTTGTTGAGGTAGGCGAATACCGAGAGCAGGTCCGACCACACCCAGTACAGGCCGGCGATGAAGCCACCGAGCAGGGCCAGGCGGATAAGGCGCAGGGACTGCTGATTGACCTGTTCGATGTCCAGCGTCGGTTCTTCGACGACGACTTCGCCATCGAGCCCTTCCTTGGCTGCAGCCCGCTTGCTGAGCGCGCGCTGGTAGGCCAGGCGTCGGGCGGCCACGGAAAGCCCGCGTACGAATGCCGCCTCGATCACCAGCCAGAACAGCAGCAGGTAGAGGGTGTAGATCAGGCGGTCGGTGAGTTTCAGCGCCGTGTAGTAGTAGCCGAAGCACACGGCGATGAACAGGGCGATGGGCAAGGCCGTGAAGGCCACGCCCACTGCTTTGCGAAACAGCGAGGTGTCGCGGTGGGCAGGGCTGCTCAGCAACAGGCGGCTGAGCAACCAGGCCATCAGTGCGTAGCAGGTCAGCACAACGCCAATCCCCAGCACGTCGTCGGCCAGCGCCGAGGGCTGGTGCTCGGCCACCGCCACCACCCCCACCAGTGCCAGCACCACAGTGCCCAGCCGCCGAACCCAGCCGCGCAAGAACTCCACTTGGGGCTTGTACCAGCGGAAGTGAATCTCGGCCACCCCGCCAGGCGAGAGGATGCGGTAGGCCGTATAGAACACCAGCCAGGCCTGGGCCAGTTGCCACAGTGCCGCGCCAAGGTTGGCGTTCTGCCCGCGGGCGTCGATCTGCAGGGCGTAGCTGCACAGCGCCAGGCCCAGGCTCACCGGCATCGCCAGCAGGATGTTGATCAAGATCGCCTGCGGGGTGTGCCACTGGCTGTCGCGACGGAAATGGCCGATGTCCTGGTGCACCTTGCCCAGGCGCTGGTACAGGTACTTGCGTCGCCACAGCAACGCGCCGATCACCAGCAACAGCGGCAGGAACAGCAATGGGCGCTGGCTCAACCCGTCAGCCAGCTCCTTGAGGCCCGAGCTCCACGGCAGGTCCGCCACCTGGTCGGCCAGGCGTTGCGGCACATAGGCCAGCCAGTCCCAGTCCAACGGCTTGTTGCTGGGTATCCAGAACATCTGCTCGTCCAGCGTGGTGCGCAGGCTTTGGGCAGTGCCCAGCAGCTGCTTCTGGTTCAGTTGCAGGGTAATGGATTCGTTGAGCAGCGCCGACAGCTCCCGGTTCAGGCGTTCGAGCAAGTCGCTGCGGGTGATGGCCACTTCCAGCAATGCCTTGCGCAATTGGGGGGTGACGGTTTCGGGGGGCTGTGCAGCCAGCAGTTTGTCCACGTAGCTGACCGGGCTGCTCATCTGCTCGCGCTGCTGATTGACTTCGAACTGATACAGGCGCGTGTCGGCGATCTGGTCAGCCAGGTCACGGTCGAGCTTGAGGTGCGGCAGAGTCTGTTTCTGTTTGTACAGGATCTTGGACAGCAGCAGGCTGCCCTTGAGTACGCTGATCTGCTCGTCCAGCGCCTGATCGGCCTGGGTCAGGGTGTCGAGCTGCTGCTTGGTCCGCAGGTTCTGCTGGGTCAGTTCGTTGAGCCGGTCGGTGCTTCTGAGCAGGTAGTCGGACAGCTTGAGGTTGGCCGCGCTTTCGGTGGCCAGCAGGCTGCTGCCGCCGGCTTTCTGGGCTTCGATCGACTGCTGCGTGACGGTTTCCTGGGACTGGGCCAGGCGTTTGTCGTTGATCAGGGTCTGCAGGTCCTGGATTTCCTGCTCCAGGCGTGCCGTGCGCTCGATCAGCAGGTCATGGCGGGCATTGCCCAGGTCCTGCAGCACGCTGTTGCCGGCCAGCTCCTGGCGGCGTAATTGGGTGAGGGCGTTGAGCGAGGCCAGTTCGGCGTTGAGCTGGTTGCGCAGGTCGGCGCTGATGGGCTTGCCCGCATCCTTGCCGCTTTTGAGGATGCTGTTGATCTGCTGGGCCCGCGCCTGGCTGCTGCTGATCTCGGACTGAGCCCGTTCGGGACGGGTCTGCGAATTGATGATCAGGCTGTTGGCTTCGGACAGCGCCTTTTGCAGCTCGCCTTGCTGGGTGGTGCGTTCACTGAGCATCTGCTCGAGCTGCGGCACGCCAAGGCTGGCGTAGCGCTGGGCCACCGACTGCACCGAGCTCTGCTTGAGCCTTGCCAGCTCTTTCTGGCTGTCGCTGGTTTCCTTGGGCGCGCTGGCCAGCTGCTGCTTGAGGGCGGTCAGCTTGCGTTCGTTGTCTTCCTTGCTGGCCAGCAGGCTGAGGGTTTGCTCGAGCACTTGCTGCAGGGCCTTCTGATCGGCTTCGGGCAGCTTGCGCTCGGCGATCTTGTCCAGGCTTTCCTGGACGCTGGCGGTGGTGGGGGCTTCAGCGGCGGCGACCGCCAGGGGAAGGCAAAGGCACAGCCCGAGCAGGGCTGTGCGAAGGTGCAGGCGAAAGGACATAGGCAGACTACTTGTGGATCAGGCAGAAACGAAGTTTAGAGGAACAATCCTGGTCCTGGTCGCGATCCTTCCGGGAATCTGACGCCCACTTTCTGAATCTTGTTCCCGTCCATGGTCGCCACGGTCCAGATCGTGCCATGCCATTCGACCTGGTCGCCTACCACTGGCGCGCCTCCGACCTTCTGTCGGATGAACTGCGCCAGCGGCATGTGGGCATCCTGGCTGTCGACGTTGAGGCCGTAGAGCGACGCCACGGCGCCGAGCTCGGCATCGCCTTCGAGCACGAAGTCGCCGAAGAAGCGCAGGTCCAGGCCGCGTTGGGGCGCCTGGCTGAAGAGTTTGCCCAGTGCAGGCAGGTTGTGCTCATGCCCAATCACGCACAGCATGTCGTCCACTTCCAGCACGGTACTGCCCGAAGGGTGCAGCAGCTGTTCGCCACGGAACAGTGCGGCGATGCGCGTACCCTCTGGCATCTTCAGCTCCCTGAGCGCCGCTCCAATGCACCACTTTTCGGCGCCCAGGCGGTAGACGAACATCTCCCATTCGCTGGTGATGTGCACTTCCAGTGCCGAGCGAGAGATGGGCGCCGGGTCTGGCGGCACCGTCACCTTGAGCAGTTTGGCCATCCAGGGCAGGCTGGTGCCCTGCACCAGCAGCGAAACCAGGACGATGAAGAACGCCAGGTTGAAGAACAGCTGGGCGTCCGGCAGGCCGGCCATCAGCGGGAATACCGCCAGGATGATGGGCACGGCGCCGCGCAGGCCTACCCAGGAAATGAAGGCTTTCTCGCGGTCGTGGAACGCCTTGAAGGGGAGCAGTGCGGCAACGACCGACAACGGGCGTGCGATCAGAATCATCCACAGGGCAAGGCCCAGTGCCGGCAGGGCGATAGGCAGCAGGTCGTGAGGCGTCACCAACAGGCCCAGCACCAGGAACATCCCGATCTGGGCCAGCCACGCCATGCCGTCGAGCATGTGCAGAATGCCGTGCCGGCTGCGGATCGGCTTGTTGCCCAGCACCAGCCCGCACAGGTAGACCGCAAGGAAACCACTGCCGTGCAAAGCGTTGGTCAGCGAGAAGACCACCAGCCCACCGGCCACGACCAGAATCGGGTAAAGGCCGCCTGCCAAGTTGATGCGGTTGACCAACTGCAGCATCACCCAGCCGCCGCCCAGCCCCAGCAACCCGCCGATGCCGAACTCGCGCAACAGGTGGCCCAGCAGGCTCCAGTGCAGCCCGGTCTGGCCACTGGCGATCATGTCGATGAGGGTCACGGTGAGGAACACCGCCATCGGGTCGTTGCTACCCGATTCGATTTCCAGTGTGGCGGTGACCCGTTCGTTCAGGCCTTTACCGCCCAGCAGTGAGAAGACCGCTGCGGCATCGGTGGAGCCCACGATGGCGCCAATCAGCAGGCCCTGGATCAGGCTCAGGTCGAACAACCAGGCCGCCACCATGCCGGTCAGCGCCGTGGTGATCATGACCCCGACCGTTGCCAGCGAAAGCGCCGGCCACAAGGCGACCCGGAAGCTTGCCACCCGCGTGCGCAAACCACCGTCGAGCAGGATCACGGCAAGCGCGAGGTTGCCCACCAGGTAGGCGGTTGGGTAGTTGTTGAAAATGATGCCACCCCCGTCCACGCCAGCGATCATGCCGACGGCCAGGATGATGACCAGAATCGGGATGCCAAGCCGCGACGACAGCGAACTGACCAGGATGCTTGCCCCCACCAGCAATGCGCCGATCAGGAACAGGCTATTGATGGTACTGGCATCCAAAGGCAGGTACTCCGGGACAACGAGGAGGGAAGACGTGATAGCGCGGATTCGGTGTTTGCTAGCAGGTCGCGTGCCAACCGATTCTAACCTGATGAATTGGCAGCCTGTAAAGCGTTTCTGAAGATGTAGGCAAGCCAGCCCGCAGCGCGCGCCGCCTTTAAAGAAGAGGGCCGCGAATGCGGCCCTCGTGCAATCAACCGTGGTTCTTGCCCAGCAAGGCGTGATAAAGCTCGGTGTCTCCCAGAATCCCCACGACTTTGTCGTTTTCCTGCAGCACCAGCTTGTTGCCGGTCTGGTAGCGAATCTGCAGTGCCTCACGCATGCCGATATCGGCATGCACCAGGGTTGGCCTGCGGCTCAGGCCTTCCACTGACTGCCCTGGCGCCCAGTTCTGCATCTCCAGCCCGTTCTGGCCTTGCCGTGCACGCTTGATCGAATTGCCTTCACCCAAGTCCAGCCACGAATCGCCACCGGGGTCCAGGCAGACCGAGCCGTTGACGCGCTTGCAGTTGTCGAGCGAGCGCATCAGGCTGCGTCCGCACAGTACGTTCAGCGGATTGGTATGGGCCACGAAGGTGCGCACGTATTCATCGGCCGGGTTGAGCACGATTTCCTCGGGCTTGCTGTACTGGATGATCCGGCCGTCCTTCATGATCGCGATCCGGCTGCCCAGCTTGAGCGCCTCGTCCAGGTCGTGGCTGACGAAGACGATGGTCTTGTTCAGCTGGCTCTGCAGGGTCAGCAATTCGTCCTGAAGGCCTTGGCGAATCAAGGGGTCCAGGGCCGAGAACGGTTCGTCCATCAGCAGGATGTCGGCATCCATGGCCAGCGCGCGTGCCAGGCCGACGCGCTGTTGCATGCCGCCGGACAATTCATCGGGCTTCTTGTTGCGCCACTGTGCCAGGCCTACCAGTTCGAGCTTTTCGTCGACCAGCTTGCGACGCTCCTTCTCGGGGCGGCCCTGCATTTCGAGGCCGAAGCTGATGTTCTCGCGCACCGTGAGCCAAGGCATCAGGGCGAACTTCTGGAACACCATGGCGATACGCTTGGTGCGCATCATCTTCAGTTCAGCCGGGGTGCAGTGGGCGATATCGATGTGCTTGCCTTCGTGCTCCACGAACAGCTTGCCGCGGCTCACGGTGTTCAGCCCGTTGATACAGCGCAGCAGGCTGGACTTGCCCGAACCGGAAAGGCCCATGAGCACGCAGATCTCGCCTTTCTGGATGTCCAGGTTGGCTTTCTCGACGCCAACCACAAGCCCGGTCTGCTTGAGAATCTCTTCGCGGGTCTTGCCCTGGTCCAGCAGCGACAGCGCTTCGCGTGGCTTGTTGGAGAAGATGACGTCGACGTCTTCGAATCGAATGATACTCATGCTTCACTCCTGGCCGGCAGCTCCGGTTGCTTGCAGATACGGTCGAGCATGATCGCCAGCAGCACGATTGCCAGGCCCGCTTCGAAGCCCAAGGAAATATCGGCGGTGTTCAGTGCGTTGACCACGGGTTTGCCCAGGCCGTCGGCGCCCACCAGGGCGGCGATCACCACCATCGACAGCGACAGCATGATGCATTGGGTGACGCCTGCGGCGATGCTCGGCATCGCATGGGGCAGTTCGATACGGGTGAGCAGTTGACGGCGCGAGCAGCCAAAAGCCTTGCCGGCGTCCATCAGTTCCTGGGGCACATCGCAGATACCCAGGTAGGTCAGGCGGATGGGGGCGGCGATGGCGAATACCACCGTCGAGATCAACCCAGGCACCACGCCCAGGCCGAACAGGGTAAGGGTAGGGATCAGGTAGACGAAGGTGGGGACCGTCTGCATCAGGTCGAGCACCGGCCGCATGGCGGTGTAGAACATCGGCTTGTGTGCGGCGACGATACCCAGCGGCACGCCGATGGCCACGCAGACCACGGTGGCGAAACTGACCTGGGCCAGGGTTTCCATGGTTTCCTGCCAGTAGCCCAGGTTGAGGATCAGCAGAAAGGACACTGCGACGAAGGCGGTCAATGCCCACTTGCGCTGGATCAGGTGCGCCAGGGCAGCGAATAGCGCGATGAGCACGAGCGGGTTGAACCAGGTCAGGGTACTGGTGACCCCATGGATCATGAACTCCAGGCCTTGGGCGATGGCGTCGAAATAATTCGCGCCGTGCTGGGTCAGCCACTCGACGAACGAGGACATGTACTGGCCCAGGGGTATTTTCTGATCGATAAGCATGATAGCGAGCTTCCACCTGCGTAGATTGAAATCAACCCGGGGCGGGCACGGTCCTGCCCCGAGGTAGCGCTACTGCGTAGTTCGGTTATTGCGTCAGCTTGGCCTTGGCCGCCTCGAGACCAGGTTTGCCATCCACGGTGGTCACGCCTGCCAGCCAGGTGTCCAGCTTGCCAGGATTGTCCTTGAGCCATTTGCGCGCGGCGGCGTCGGGCTTCATCTTGTCGTCCAGGACATAGCCCATCATGGTGCTTTCGTCCTTGAGCTCGAACGACAGGTTCTTCAACAGTTGGCCGACGTTGCTGCATTCCTGCGCATACCCCTTGCGGGTATTGGTGTACACCGTCGCCTTGCCGAAATCGGGGCCGAAGAACTCGTCCCCACCGGTCAGGTACTGCATCTTGAACCGAGTGTTCATCGGGTGCGGCTCCCACCCCAGGAACACGATGGCTTCGCCACGTTTCTGCGAGCGATCCACCTGGGACAGCATGCCGGCCTCGCTGGACTGGACGATCTTGAAGCCGGCGTCCTTCAGGCCGAAGGCGTTCTTGTCGATCATGCTCTGGATGGTGCGGTTGCCATCATTGCCCGGCTCGATCCCGTAGATCTTGCCGCCTAGCTCATCCTTGAACTTGGGAATGTCGCTGAAATCCTTCAAGCCCTTGTCGTACAGGGCTTGCGGTACTGCCAGCGTGTATTTGGCGTTTTCCAGGTTGGCGCGCAGGGTTTCGACCGTACCGGCGTCGCGGTACTGCTTGATGTCGTTCTCCATGGTCGGCATCCAGTTGCCGAGAAACACGTCCAGGTCCTTGCCGGCCGCCAGCGACTTGTAGGTCACCGGCACCGAGATCATGGTGGTGTGCGTCTTGTAGCCCAAGGCGTCGAGCACAGCGCTGGTGGTGGCCGTGGTTACCGTGATGTCGGTCCAGCCGACATCCGAAAACCGCACCGTCTGGCACTGCTCGGGTTCTGCAGCCTGGGCCAGTACCGATGCGGACAGCAACGCGACCAGCAATAACGAGGGTGAACCTTTCATGGGTGGACTCCTGTGATTTTGTCTTCGGGTTCGCGTGGTTCGTCGGACGTTCTGAGGGTCCGATCGATCAGGCCTGCAGAGGGCAGGTTGCGTGGCCGTGCTTTACGAGTCGCTTTCGATAATCCTCCAGCGCCGAGCAATCGCCTACTGGTGGAGTCGTATCCAGTACGCAACGGGTCGCATCCAGTATGGGCAATGTCGCTTATGGGTTCTTCTACCCATCCTGCCGCTTTTTTGCGTCACCAAGGCGCCGGAAAGCGGCGCGCTGGGCCTGCAAAACAGGCGGCGCGGCTGGACAAGACTACGTCGGTTGCAGACGGCGAGCAGGGTGGCAAAAGCCCGATGATGCGTGCATTGAAGGCGGCCTGCAGTTCAGCCTAGCAGCTGCCCCGCCCTGCGCATTGCGCGCACAGACAAGCCCAGCAAGAGGTGATTCGACAATGGCCATCAGCGTGTTCGACCTGTTCAAGATCGGTGTCGGGCCTTCCAGCTCGCACACCGTCGGCCCCATGCGTGCCGGTGCCCTGTTTGTCCAAGGGCTGCGCGAGCGCGGCGAGCTGGAACAGGTAAAGCGGATCGAGGTGCGCCTGTATGGTTCGCTGTCGGCTACCGGCATCGGCCATGGGACCGACAACGCCACCATCATGGGGCTGATGGGCGAATGGCCAGACGCCATCGACCCTACCCAGATCGTCCCGCGTATTGCCGACCTGCGTGAAACCCAGGTGCTCAAGCTCGATAACCGCCTGCCCATCGACTTCATCTGGGCCCGTGACATGCTGCTGCTCGAGGAGAACCTGCCATACCACCCGAACGCCATGACCCTTGTGGCAGAAGGCGAGCAGGGCGAAATTCACCGCGATACCTACTACTCGGTCGGCGGTGGCTTCGTGGTCGATGCCGCCCAGGCCGCCAGTGGCGTGCTGGACGCCGACCAGACCGTGCTGCCTTACGATTTCAACAGCGCGGCTGAACTGTTGCGCCTGTGCAAGCAAAACGACCTGAGCGTGTCGCAATTGATGATGGCCAATGAACGGGTCTGGCGCAGCGAGGCGGAGATTCGCGCCGGCCTGCACACGCTTTGGGATGCCATGCAGGAGTGCGTCAACAATGGGCTCAAGTACGAAGGCACGCTTCCGGGCGGGCTGAACGTGCGCCGCCGTGCTGCCAAGCTGCACCGCAGCCTGCAGGAGATCGGCAAGCCCAACGTGATCGGCTCGACCATGAGCGCCATGGAGTGGGTCAACTTGTTCGCCTTGGCCGTGAACGAAGAGAACGCCGCAGGCGGGCGCATGGTCACCGCGCCTACCAACGGCGCGGCCGGCATCATTCCGGCGGTGCTGCACTACTACATGCGGTTCAGCGACGAGGTGGACGAGTCCAGCGTGGTCGATTTCTTCCTCGCAGCCGCCGCCGTGGGCATCCTGTGCAAGAAGAACGCCTCGATCTCAGGTGCCGAAGTGGGCTGTCAGGGTGAGGTAGGCTCGGCATGTGCCATGGCCGCGGCAGGGCTTGCCCAAGTACTGGGTGCTACCCCGCCCCAGGTTGAAAACGCAGCCGAAATTGCCTTGGAACACAATTTGGGCCTGACCTGCGACCCGGTAGGTGGTTTGGTGCAGGTGCCCTGCATCGAGCGCAATGCGATTGCTGCGGTGAAGGCCATCAACGCCGTGCAGATGGCGTTGCGCGGTGATGGCGAGCATTTCATCTCCCTCGACCAGGTGATCCGCACCATGCGTGATACAGGTGCCGACATGCACGACAAGTACAAGGAAACCTCGCGCGGCGGCCTTGCCGTCAGCGCCATCGAGTGCTGAGGCACTTCTTCGATCTGCAGTGTCATCGGCGCGTAATCGGCGTTGGCACTGCGCTCATCATAACGGTGCAAAGCACCACCTCGTGACCTTAAAACGTGCAAGACGATGCCTACCGTCAGTCGGATGTCGTGATCGGTGCAGGCATTGTCGGTGACACTCAAGAGTGTCGTTTCTGGGCAACTTGGGGACCACGTGTCACCAAAGTGCTCAGGGGTTACACGCATACCGCCTAGAACGCCTGTTTGAGCGCTGTAACAGACTTGTAGGAAAGTCCTGATTTTGATGACTGAGTAGGTCGTTTTCAGGTTTTTTCGGATAGCCGTTCAATTTCAGGCACGGCGTTTGCGTAGTGATAGACAACCAAGCCCCGTGGACGACCCCGGGGCAATAACAAGAAATCAGTGCCCGCCTGAGGCACACCCTGCATTTGTGTGAGGAGAAATCGCGATGACGTCGTACACCTCCGGGAATCCAACCCAGAACCGCACAACCCCCCAGTCCATCGGGTTTCTTCTCCTGGACAATTTCACGCTCATTTCCCTGGCGTCGGCGGTCGAGCCCCTGCGCATGGCCAACCAGCTGTCCGGCCGTGAGCTGTACCGCTGGCATACCCTGACCGTCGATGGCGGCCAGGTCTGGGCCAGTGACGGCCTGCAGATCACCCCCGATGCCGCCATGCACAGCGCGCCCCCCATGGACACGGTCATCGTCTGTGGCGGTGTGGGTATCCAGCGTACCGTGACACGTGAGCACGTGACCTGGCTGCAAGCCCAGGCTCGCCAATCGCGCCGCCTTGGAGCGGTGTGCACCGGCAGCTGGGCACTGGCCTGTGCCGGCCTGCTCGACGGCTTCGATTGCAGCGTGCACTGGGAGTGCCTGGCGGCCATGCAGGAGGCCTACCCACGGGTCAACATGAGCACCCGCCTGTTCACCCTCGACCGCAACCGCTTCACCAGCTCTGGCGGCACTGCGCCGTTGGACATGATGTTGCACTTGATCAGCCGCGATCATGGTCGGGAGTTGTCGGCGGCCATTTCCGAGATGTTCGTCTACGAGCGCATCCGTAACGAGCAGGATCACCAGCGCGTACCGCTCAAGCACATGCTGGGCACCAACCAGCCGAAACTGCAGGAAATCGTCGCGCTGATGGAAGCCAACCTCGAGGAGCCGATCGACCTGGACGAGCTCGCCGTCTACGTATCGGTGTCGCGTCGGCAGCTTGAGCGTCTTTTCCAGAAGTACCTGCACTGTTCGCCTTCGCGCTACTACCTCAAGCTGCGTCTGATACGCGCACGTCAGCTGCTCAAGCAGACGCCGATGTCGATCATCGAGGTGGCGTCGGTCTGCGGCTTCGTGTCCACGCCACACTTCTCCAAGTGTTACCGCGAGTACTTCGGCATTCCACCGCGCGATGAGCGTGTTGGCTCCAATACGACCCAGCAGGTGGCGATGATGCCGATTCCACAAGCCATCACCCTGTCGCCCCACAGCGGTCCCATGGCGGCATTGAGTCAGGCGCGTAATGAGTCGACGTTTGCCAGTGTGAGGCTCTAAGGGTCCGGGGCGGCGTCTCAACCCACTCGCCGGCATGGCGCGGCCCCTGTAGGGGCCGGCTTGCCGACGATCACGCCTGCATCGCAGCGTTTGCTCAGGTGCGGTTATTGAATTGCGCCAAGGCTGGCAGCAGCTGTTTATCAATCGCCTGCCGCACGGCCGGTAACAAGGTGGCGCTGCCCGCGTACATCTGCTCGACCATCCCCTTGAGCGCCCGCGCGTTTGGTTCGGTGAGCCCGCGTACCACGGCCTCACATGCCTGCTCGGCACTGGCACCGGCCGGAATCTCGAACCCGCGTGCTCGCAGGTGGCCCGCCAGGTCGTCTTGATCAATCAAATCGGCATGCATCATGGCTGTTGTCCCTTTTATCGCATAGAGAGTGCTGCAGTGATCACGACCGATTCTGTGACGCCGCCGTCATGCTCGCAACCTCGAAAGGGCGGGGTGGCTGCTTTGGCTATGAACAGGTCGTTTCCGGCTAAATCCGCTGCCCAGGAACTGCGCACACTCTAGTCATCTACCGAAGCGGAGGGTTTGGTCACCCTCACTCGTGCACAGTGGATGTTGCTCGCTCTTGGCCCCGGACGCTCACGGCTTTCCGGGGTTTTTTTGTTTCTTGCCTCGCACAGCGCAGGCGTGCTGATACAAAACTAACCGCACCCTAGGCCTAGACGTTCGTTCAGGCGTATCTTCAGGCCTGATAAATTTGCCAGTTTACCGAGACTAGAAACCAGGCAGTAATTAGGCTTCAAGTGCCTTTGGAGCGTGAGCGATGAAATGCAGAGCCTGGTTTATTTCGATGGTGTTGTTTTTAACGGCGTGTTCAGGGCTGCCTGCACCAGATCGACAGGTGGACGCCTCTTCCGCTCAGCCGCTTTTTGACATGGCTAAGTCAAAAAACATGCAGGCCCTCAAACAGAGCAAGCGGACGTATCGCTTATTGAATGACGTGCTGAAAGATCCCGCCACAGAGGAGGTGCAGTGGGTGGATGTGGATGCTTCATTGATCAACGAAGCCACCAAAACGTTAAGTGTACGGTTGGCGCAAGGCAAGGCCATTACATTTCGGTTGCGGCGCAGCGATCCGCCCGCCCCGGGCATGGTGGGTTGGGTGGGGGACTCAGTGGCTGAGTTAGAGAAGAACGCGGACACGGACATTGATTTCAACCCATTGACCTGGATCTCGATAGTGCGAGACGGCGAGCAGCTGGCGGGCGCTATTCACATTGAGGGCGTGTCTTATGATTTGCACTATGTTGGGGCCGGGCAGCATGTAGTGGTCAAAGTCGACGAGGCCAAGCGGCCCTTTGAACAGGCAACTGATCTGGAGCACCTCCAGCAATATGCTGTCGCTGGCAAGGCCCCGCGCGCTGCCTCCAGCACGATCCGCGTGCTGTTTTTCGCAACCAATGAACAACGTGCCAAGAATCCGAGTTATCGCGCGACCATAGCCAGGGTAGTCCAGGATGCCAACCAGGTGATGATTAACTCACAGGTCCCGGTCACCGTCAGCATCGCGGGGTTCATAGAGCTAGACTACGCAGAGGGCGACAAGACCGGGGTTGAGCAATTCAAAGATTTCAGAACACCGGGGCGCGACCTGAATAATCAGGTGAGCCGCTGGCGCGACTATTTCTCTGCCGATGTGGTCACCCTTTACACCTCCTATCCGGGTACAGGTGGTGAAGCCGCTACCGGCGGGTATCTCATCGTCGGTGCAGTTGACGCCTTCGCTCACGAGATGGGGCACGTGCTGGGAGCTGGCCACGGGTGGAACGGGTCATCGGGGGGTTACCATCACGGTTATAAACGTGACAATCCGACATTCCACACACGTATGGTAACCACCTGGGGGTCCATACCTTATTTTTCTAACCCTAGGCTTTCTTATCAGGGCGTGCCTATAGGAACGATGGCACACCACGATGTGGCACGCACAATTAATGAAAACCGAGAGCGTGTTGAGAATACCTATGATCCCTTCCGGGGTGTCGAGCTCACCCTCTACAGTGGAACCAATCTCCAGGGCAGTTCGTGCCCAGTGAGTATTCGACTCACTAGCCCAGTCAACGTTGCGAGCCAATGCTCAGGCCAGGCGGTACGCTCTTTCAAGGTACGGGGGTATGAGGGGGGAGAGAAATTATGTTTCTACAATGGACCCGGTGATCGGCATGTCTGTTATCGCGGAGGGGCGTCATCTCCCCGAGAGTTCGTTGTGGTCGATATAGATAGTACCAATGTACCTCAAGGATTTGTCCGTACGTTCAAGGGGGGAGCGCTGGCAGGCCAAGTTGTTGATGCGCTGTACGGGAGTCACGGGGTACTCCTGTTCGCAGCAGCTGACTTCAAAAAACCGATTTGTGGGTTCAGCACGTATTTGGCCAATCATCTCATTGCTGATCTGCCAGGTTGTGTAAAGGGCGGAGGCTTGGCGCGATCTGCACGGGTCTTTAGTCAAGACGTGATCACCACCAATTATAAATGGTGTTTTTTTAACCAAGACCGCACCCGTACGTTGTGCTTCGAAGGAGAGGTAAGGGGAAGATTTGATATCGCCAATTTCGACTCTACGCGGGGTATTCCACCCACTCTTAAAAGAACTCAATCTGGTAGTTATATGAATGGAAATGTCCACCGGTTTCAGAAGAGCATCGTACCCAAATGACCATTCAATGGCACCCTGCGTAACGCTGCATTAATGCCCAACCGTTAGGGTTGTGTGCGTTTAGCAGGCAAAGGCTTGATGGATACTCAAGTTTACGCGCTGTAGCAGGAAAAGCCCGCTTCTGGCACGGCCTGCCGCCTCGCCGCGGCATGGCCTATGCCAGCCCTTCATGCGTCATTGGGCATTGTTGCCATTTGGTAACTGGATGGTTTTGCCCACGTGCTCAGGCTTGTGTACGTCTCGTTGCTGTGCGGTCACCCGCTCCAGGCCTTGCAGTGTTCGTGAACTAAAAGGTGTCGACCTCGGACCTGCTATGTCCACGTGCAGTAACAGTTGTTCGCTCGCAGCCAAGATTTCTTCAAGACCGTGCCGATGCAGACTGTGATAAACATGCAGACGTTTTTGATCAAAGCCGATGATTTGGGTCTGCACCCATACCTCAGTATCGAGTTTTACCTCCTGCAGGTAGTTAATGTGCGCCTCCAGGGTAAACAGCGAATGACCGTTCCGTCCACGGCTGTCGGCATCCAGCCCGATCTGCTCCATCAGCGCATCGGTGGCATAGCTGAAGATCAACAGATAGAAGGCATCGCGCAGATGCCCGTTGTAGTCGACCCAGTCTGCTTTGACTGGGGTGCGATAGGTGATCAGTGCAGGCATCGTGCTCTCCTCATTCGCTGAACGGCATGCCGTGTCTGGCTTTGCTGATCTTTACCGCTTCCAGCACCGCCAGCAGTGAGTCATCCCGGTAGCGTTCCAGCGCGGCGATGCTGCGATCACCCAATTGCTGCGACGTACCTTCCACCACATCGTCGATCAGCTTGTCGGTCAGCTCAGGCGCCGGAAGGTAGGTCCACGGCAGCTTCAATGCCGGCCCGAATTGCGACATGAAGTGGCGCATGCCGGCATCGCCCCCCGCCAGGGTATAGGTCAGGAAGGTGCCCATGAACGACCAGCGCAGGCCCGCGCCAAAGCGGATGGCGTCGTCGATTTCACCGGTGGTGGCGACTCCGTCGTTGACCAGGTGCAGCGCCTCGCGCCACAGCGCTTCGAGCAAACGGTCGGCGATGAAACCGGGGACTTCCTTGCGCACGTGCAGCGGGCGCATGCCAAGGGCGGTATAGACGGTGCTGGCCGCCTCGACGGCCTGCGGCGCGGTCCGCATGCCGCCGACGATCTCGACCAACGGCAGCAGGTACACCGGGTTGAAAGGATGCCCCACCACACAGCGCTCAGGGTGGAAGGCCGAGGCGTAGAACTCGCTGGGCAACAAGCCCGACGTGCTGCTGGCAATGATCGCATCGGGTTTGGCAGCGGCACTGATCCGTGCATGCAGGTCGAGTTTCAGGTCCAACCGCTCAGGCGCGCTTTCCTGGATGAAATCAGCGTCGCACACGCACGCTTCAACGGTGTCGACAAAGGCCAGTCGGGCTTGTGACGCGCCCGGCGCAAGGCCCTGTTTCTCCAAGGCAGGCCACGCGTTGGCGATGCGTTTGCGCAGGGCCTGTTCGGCGCCTGGCGCCGGGTCCCAGGCGACCACGTCCAGCCCGTGGGCAAGGGCGCGTGCAACCCAGCCGCTGCCGATCACGCCGCTGCCTAACGCCGCGAATGTCTTGATGTCAGTGATGAAAGTCATGCGGGTCTCCAGAAGCGATCAGCGACGGTTCAGGTTCATCTTTGCCCGGCCTTCGGCGGGGCTCAGCACACGGGCGCCCAGGCGTGAAATGATCTCTACCGCGCGCTCGACCAACTGGCCGTTGCTGGCCAGTACGCCACGGTCCAGGTACAGGTTGTCTTCCAGGCCGACCCGCACGTTGCCGCCGAGCAACACGGCCTGTGCGGCCATGGGCATCTGCATGCGGCCGATGCCAAACCCGGCCCAGGTCGCATTGGCGGGCAGGTTGTCGACCATGGCTTTCATGGTGGTGGTATCAGCGGGTGCGCCCCACGGGATTCCCAGGCACAGCTGGAACAAGGGGTTGTCGAGCAGGCCCTCTTTGATCATTTGCTTGGCGAACCACAGGTGGCCGGTATCGAAGATTTCCAGCTCTGCCTTGACCCCCAGTTCCGTGATGCGCCGGGCACCGGCGCGTAGTTGCGCGGGCGTGGAAACGTAGATGGAATTGCCGTCACCGAAGTTGAGAGTGCCGCAGTCCAGGGTGCAGATTTCCGGTAACAACGCCTCGACGTGGGCCAGGCGTTCGAGCGGGCCGATCAGGTCAGTGCCCTGTCCGAATGCCATGGGGTTTTCATCGGGCCCGATTTCCAGGTCGCCGCCCATGCCGGCGGTGAGGTTGACGATGATGTCCACGTCGGCTTCGCGAATACGCTCCATGACTTCGCGGTACAGGGCCACATCACGGCTGAAGCGGCCCGTTTGCGGGTCGCGTACATGGCAGTGCACCACGGTGGCGCCGGCCTTGGCGGCTTCCACGGCCGCTGCGGCGATCTGCTTGGGTGTGACTGGGACCAGATGGCTCTTCGAGGCGGTGTCGCCGGCGCCGGTCAGGGCGCACGTGATGATGACGTCGTGGTTCATAAGGGATCCTGTGCGATCTGTTGTGGGCTTTTCGCCGGCAAGCCGGCCCCTGCAAGGTCCTGGACGAACCTCGGTGTGCAGGGAGCTGTAGGGGCCGGCTTGTTGGTGATGGGGCGGTATCAGTTGGCGGTAAGCTTGAGGTTGTCGGCGGCCGGCTTGCCATCGAAGGTGGTCACCCCCTCAAGCCAGCGGGCCTTGTCCTCGGGGTGATCCTTGAGCCATTGGCGCGCCGATTCCAGCGCGTCCTTGTGGTCGAGCAGTGGCTGCATCATGCGGCTCTCGTCTTCGGCACTGAAGCTCAGATTGGCCAGCAGGCGGTTGGCATTGGGGCAGCGCGCTGCGTAATCGGGCGCGGTTACGGTCCACACCGTCGCGCGACCTTCGTCAGGGCCGAGCGCATCCTGGCTATCGCCGAGGTAAACCATGTCGATGTTCACGTTCATGGGGTGTGGGGTCCAGCCGAAGAACACCACGGCTTCCTTGCGCCGTACTGCGCGGTCCACGGCGGCCAGCATGCCCGCTTCGCTGGACTCGACCAGCTGGAACTTGCCTAGGCCGAACTGGTTCTTGGCGATCATGGCCTTTATTTGGGTGTTGGCACCGGAACCCGGCTCGATGCCATAGAGCTTGCCGCCCAGTTCCTTCTCGAATTTGTGTATGTCGGCGAAGGTGCGCAGCCCCTTGTCCGCCAGGTACCTGGGCACTGCCAACGTGGCCCGGGCGTCTTCGAGGCTGGCTTTGTCCATGACTTTGACCTGCCCGGCCTCGATGAAGGGAGTGATGGTCTGGGTCATAATCGGGTTCCAGTACCCCAGGAACATGTCCAGGCGTTTGTCGCGAATGCCAGCGAAGATGATCTGCTGCGACGCGCTGGTTTGCTTGGTGGTGTAACCCAGGCCATCGAACAATGCCTGAGCGATGGCGCTTGTCGCGATCACATCGGTCCAGTTGACCACGCCCAGACGGACATTCTTGCAGGCAGCGGCATCGGCTGCGTAAAGCGAGGGGGTAACAAGGCTGGTCAGGGCCAAGGTCAACAGGCTGCGGCGGATCAAGCTGTGCATGGTGGCTCTCCATCGGCAGTACAGATTGTTATGGTGGCGGTCTCTGCGGACCGTGTGAACACGCTACGCTGGTGGCACTATTGAAAATCGCACGCCGGCGACCAACATTTGCACGCAGGCGACCTGTTCTCTGGAGCACGCCATGGCGCAGATCATCCACTTCCTGTTATTGCCCGGTTTCTCGGCCATGGGGTTCATCAGTGCCCTGGAGCCCCTGCGCGTGGCCAATAGGTTCAAAGCCCAGGCGTACCACTGGCAGGTGTTGAGCCTGGATGGGAGCGCCGTGAACGCCAGCAATGGCATGTCGGTCAATGCCGACGCAGCGCTGGGTGCGCAAACGCCCTGCGGTACGTTGCTGATCGTGGCAGGCTTCGAACCCCTGCGCTGCTACGCCCCCAAGCTCCAGCAAAGCCTGCGACGCCTGGCTCACGAGGGTGGCATGCTAGGCGGGATCGATACTGGTGCTGTGGTGCTGGCCGAGGCAGGCTTGCTCGATGGCCATCGTGCGACCGTACACTGGGAGGCGCTGGATGCGTTCAGGGAAAACTACCCCAGCCTGCAGGCCACCCAGGAGCTGTTCGAAATTGACCGGCAACGCATTACCTGTGCGGGCGGCACCGCTTCAATCGACTTGATGCTCGATCTGATTGCCCAGGCCCATGGCGCCGAGCTCGCCGTGCAGGTTTCCGAGCAGTTCGTGTTGAGCCGTATTCGACCGCGCCAAGATCATCAACGCATGCAGATCGCTGCACGCTATGGCATCAGCAACCGCAAGCTGGTGCAGGTGATCGGTGAGATGGAAAAGCACACCGAACACCCCCTTGGCACAACGGAACTGGCCGCGCGCGCGATGATCACCCGTCGCCAGATGGAGCGCCTGTTCAGGTTGCACCTCAACGACACCCCCAGCGGCTTTTACCTCGGCCTGCGCCTGGACAAGGCTTGCCAGTTGTTGCGCCAAACCCAGATGACGATCACCCAGGTCAGCGTGGCATGCGGTTTTGAACTGCCGTCGTACTTCACCCGACGTTACAAGCGCCGCTTCGGGCGCTGCCCGCGCGAGGAGCGAAGGGTCGTGAAGCCGTCACCGCCGAATTAGCCCTGCAAAATGTCGTTGCCCACACGTTGGAGCTTGAGGTTGGTGCGATGAATAAGCCGCAAACTTTTCCTGACCAGGCAGTCTCGCGCTACTGTTGCAGAATCGATTGCAGGTACTCGGACCGATCATCGGTGCGTTGCGCCATGCAGGTGTCCCAGGCGGCCTGGTAAGCTTTGCCGTTGGTTGGCAGGGTGAGGGTTTCCACCTTGCAATCGGCATCGCGAAGCTGCGTCCACAGCCCCTGAGCCTGCTTCAAGCGCTCGATCATTGTTGCTGCAACGCTGCCTTTGTCGTCGAACGCGTCATGAACGCGCTGGAGAAGTTCGTCATAGGCCGATTTCAGCTCCCGTTCGGAGGCTTGCTTGTTAAACGCTGCGCAGGCGTGGGCTTGCGCCTCGGTCTCGACGTTGTCGCACGGGGTATTTTCTTCCTCACCGGCCTGGGCTGCGGCCACCACGACCAGCAGTACCATCCCTGCCATCGCTTTCATTCGTTGTTTCCTCCACCGGCTGACGAATCCTGACGATTCTCGCGCACTCTCGGCGCGTACGGTATCACCTGGGCAGATTGTTCATCAAAGGGCCCTCGATGGTCGTTATCGAGACTGTGTCTCATCGCCGCAGGCCGCGCCAGAGGCCGGCTTGTCGCGCATTGACGCTTTCGGCAAACCCCCTGTCGTTTTTGCATCGGGGCGCCTCGGGGCACAGGCATATGCTGGCCCCAAAGCGCCGGCACAAGGTTTGGCGCCAGCCCATTCAATAAAAGGGGACGCCTGATGAGCCCAGCCGAATTACACGCCGACAGCATCGTCATCGATGGCCTGATCATCGCCAAGTGGAACCGCGAGCTGTTCGAAGATATGCGCAAAGGAGGCCTTACCGCCGCCAACTGCACCGTGTCGGTTTGGGAAGGTTTCAAGGCAACCGTCGACCAGATCGCTGCAAGCCAGAAACTGATCCGCGAGAACAGCGACCTGGTGATGCCCGTGCGCACCACGGCCGACATTCGCAAGGCCAAGGAACTGGGCAAGACCGGTATCCTCTTCGGCTTCCAGAACGCCCATGCCTTCGAAGACCAGATCGGTTATGTGGAGGTGTTCAAGCAGCTGGGCGTGGGCATCGTGCAGATGTGTTACAACACCCAGAACCTGGTAGGCACTGGCTGCTACGAGCGTGACGGCGGCCTGTCGGGCTTTGGTCGCGAAATCGTTGCCGAAATGAATCGCGTCGGCATCATGTGCGACTTGTCCCACGTCGGCTCCAAAACCTCCGAGGAAGTCATCCTCGAATCGAAAAAGCCGGTGTGCTACTCCCACTGCCTGCCATCGGGCCTTAAAGAGCACCCGCGCAACAAGTCCGATGAAGAACTGAAGTTCATCGCCGACCACGGTGGTTTCGTTGGCGTGACCATGTTTGCACCGTTCCTGGCCAAGGGTATCGACTCGACCATCGACGACTATGCCGAGGCCATCGAGTACACCATGAACATCGTAGGTGAAGATGCCATCGGCATCGGCACCGACTTCACCCAGGGTCACGGCAAGGAATTCTTCGAATACCTCACCCACGACAAGGGCTACGCCCGTCGCCTGACCAACTTCGGCAAGATCATCAACCCGCTGGGCATTCGCACCGTGGGCGAGTTCCCCAACCTCACCGAAACCTTGCTCAAGCGTGGCCACTCCGAGCGCGTGGTTCGCAAGATCATGGGCGAGAACTGGGTCAACGTATTGAAAGACGTCTGGGGCGAATAAGCCGCTCTCAAGCTTCGAGCCCCTGCCAGCAACGCCGGGGCTACCCAATAAAAATTTTTTCTGGAGTTGAGTTTCCATGGCCAAGATCGCCCCGCAATTGCCAATCGAAGTCGACAGCGAGACCGGTGTCTGGACCAGCGACGCCTTGCCGATGCTGTACGTGCCACGCCATTTCTTCGTCAACAACCACATGGGCATCGAAGAAGTACTGGGCGCCGACAAGTACGCCGACATTCTCTACAAGGCGGGTTACAAGTCGGCGTGGCACTGGTGCGAGAAAGAAGCCGAGTGCCATGGCCTGGAAGGGGTCGCGGTCTTCGAGCACTACATGAAGCGCCTGAGCCAGCGTGGCTGGGGGCTGTTCGAGATCCAGGACATCGACCTGGACAAGGGCACGTGCAGCGTCAAGCTCAAGCACTCGGCCTTCGTCTACGTCTATGGCAAGTGCGGCCGCAAGGTCGACTACATGTTCACTGGCTGGTTCGCCGGTGCCATGGACCAGATTCTCGCTGCCCGCGGCAGCTCGATCCGCACCGTTGCCGAGCAGGTGTACGGTGGATCGGAAGAAGGCCACGAAGATGGCCTGTTCGTAACGAAGCCGTTGTAAGCCGGAGATAGCGTCATGGCATTCGAAGCAATGTTCCAGCCGATCCAGATCGGCAAACTGACCGTCCGCAACCGCGTGCTCAGCACCGCGCACGCCGAGGTCTACGCCACTGACGGCGGCATGACGACCGACCGCTATGTGAAGTATTACGAAGAAAAGGCCAAGGGCGGCATCGGCCTGGCCATCTGCGGCGGCTCGTCCGTGGTGGCCATCGACAGCCCGCAGGAATGGTGGTCGTCGGTCAACCTGTCCACCGACCGTATCATTCCGCACTTCCAGAACCTGGCCGACGCCATGCACAAGCATGGCGCCAAGATCATGATTCAGATTACCCACATGGGGCGTCGCTCGCGCTGGGATGGTTTCAACTGGCCGACCCTGATGTCGCCCTCGGGCATCCGCGAACCGGTGCACCGTGCCACCTGCAAGACCATCGAGGTGGAAGAGATCTGGCGTGTGATCGGCAACTACGCGCAGGCAGCCCGCCGCGCCAAGGAAGGTGGCCTCGATGGCGTCGAGCTGTCGGCGGTGCACCAGCACATGATCGACCAGTTCTGGAGCCCGCGCGTCAACAAGCGTACCGACGAGTGGGGCGGCAGCTTCGAAGGCCGCATGAAGTTCGGTCTGGAAGTGCTCAAGGCCGTGCGTGCCGAAGTGGGCGACGACTTCTGCGTGGGCATGCGGATCTGCGGCGACGAGTTCCACCCCGATGGCCTCAGCCACGAAGACATGAAGCAGATCGCTGCCTATTACGATGGCACCGGCATGCTCGACTTCATCGGGGTAGTGGGCTCGGGTTGCGATACCCACAACACCCTGGCCAACGTCATCCCGAACATGAGCTACCCGCCAGAGCCGTTCCTGCACCTGGCAGCGGGCATCAAGGAAGTGGTCAAGGTCCCGGTCCTGCACGCGCAGAACATCAAGGACCCGAACCAGGCCACCCGGATTCTCGAAGGTGGTTATGTGGACATGGTCGGCATGACCCGTGCACACATGGCCGACCCCCACCTGATCGCCAAGATCAAGATGGGCCAGATCGACCAGATCAAGCAGTGCGTCGGCGCCAACTACTGCATCGACCGGCAGTACCAAGGCCTGGACGTGCTGTGCATCCAGAACGCCGCGACCTCGCGTGAGTACATGGGTGTGCCGCACATCATCGAGAAGACCACCGGCGCCAAGCGCAAGGTCGTCATCGTCGGTGCCGGCCCTGCAGGCATGGAGGCGGCGCGCGTGGCCGCCGAGCGTGGCCACGATGTGACCCTGTTCGAAAAACGCGACCAGATCGGCGGTCAGATCACCATCGCGGCCAAGGCGCCGCAACGTGACCAGATTGCTGGTATTACCCGCTGGTACCAATTGGAGTTGGCCCGCCTGAAGGTGGACCTGCGCCTGGGGACCGCGGCCGATGTAGACACCATTCAGGATCTGCGCCCGGACATCATCGTGCTGGCTGTGGGCGGGCATTCGTTCCTGGAGCAGAACGAACACTGGGGTGCGGCCGAAGGGCTGGTGGTCAGCAGCTGGGACGTGCTCGATGGCAAGGTCGCGCCCGGCAAGAACGTGCTGGTGTACGACACCATCTGCGAGTTCACCGGCATGTCGGTGGCCGACTTCATTGCCGACAAGGGTAGCCAGGTCGAGATCGTCACCGACGACATCAAGCCGGGTGTCGCCATGGGCGGCACCACCTTCCCGACCTACTACCGCAGCATGTACCCCAAGGAAGTGATCATGACCGGGGACATGATGCTGGAGAAAGTCTACCGCGAGGGCGACAAGCTGGTCGCTGTGTTGGAGAACGAGTACACCGGCGCCAAGGAAGAGCGGGTGGTCGATCAGGTGGTGGTGGAGAACGGTGTGCGTCCGGACGAGCAGCTGTACTACGCCCTCAAGGACGGTTCGCGCAACAAGGGCCAGATCGACGTGGAGGCGCTGTTCGCCATCAAGCCACAGCCGATCTTGAGCCAGCCAGGCGAAGGCTACCTGCTGTACCGCATCGGCGACTGTGTGGCCCAGCGTAACGTGCATGCGGCGATCTACGATGCCTTGCGTCTGTGCAAGGACTTCTGATCGCACCGCCTTTCTGAAAGCGGGACTGGCCCCCCTGTAGGAGCGGCCTTGTGCCGCGAAAGGGTCGCGAAGCGGCCCCAGCATTTGATCAGTACCACGGATGCTGGGGCTGCTTCATAGCCCTTTCGCAGCACCAGGCCGCTCCCGCAGGGGCCCGCGCTGGCCTTCGGGGTGGCGCAAGAATCTAGCTGTTGTGGGAGCTTCCCATGTTGAACACCCTTCTACCCATCCTGCTGTTCGCCGCGCTCGGGCTTGCCGTGCTCGGTGCGCTGCGCCGTGTGAACATGTGGCGCCGAGGCCGACCCTCCAAGGTGGACCTGATCGGCGGTCTGCTGGCCATGCCGCGCCGCTACCTGGTGGACCTGCACCACGTGGTCGAGCGCGACAAGTACATGTCCAATACCCACGTGGCCACCGCTGGCGGCTTCGTGCTGTCGGCGCTGCTGGCGATCCTGGTGCATGGTTTCGGCCTGCAGAGCAAGATCCTGGGCTACGCCTTGCTGCTGGCCACGGTGATCATGTTCACCGGCGCCATCTTCGTCTTCAAGCGCCGCCTGAACCCGCCTTCGCGCCTGTCCAAGGGCCCTTGGATGCGCCTGCCCAAGAGCCTGCTGGTATTTGCTGCCAGCTTCTTCATCGCCACCTTGCCCGTGGCCGGTATTCTGCCGGCCAACACGGGCGGCTGGGTGATGGTCGGGATTCTGGGCCTGGGCGTGCTGTGGGGCGTGTCGGAGCTTTTCTTCGGCATGACCTGGGGCGGGCCCATGAAGCACGCCTTCGCCGGTGCCCTGCACCTGGCCTGGCACCGGCGCGCCGAGCGTTTCGGTGGCGGGCGCTCCACTGGCCTCAAGCCGCTGGACCTGGAAGACCCCCGTGCGCCGCTTGGCGTTGAAAAGCCAGTGGACTTCACCTGGAACCAACTGCTGGGCTTTGACGCCTGCGTGCAGTGCGGCAAGTGCGAGGCCATGTGCCCGGCCTTTGCCGCCGGGCAGCCGTTGAACCCGAAAAAACTCATTCAGGACATGGTCATCGGCCTGGCGGGCGGCACCGATGCCAAGTTCGCTGGCAGCCCCTATCCTGGCAAGCCGTTGGGTGAGCACGGCGGCCACCCCCACCAGCCTATCGTCAATGGGCTGGTCGATGCCGAGACACTGTGGTCCTGCACCACCTGCCGCGCGTGTGTGGAAGAGTGCCCGATGATGATCGAGCATGTCGATGCCATCGTCGACATGCGCCGTCACCTGACGCTTGAAAAAGGCGCCACCCCGAACAAGGGCGCCGAGGTGCTGGACAACCTGATCGCCACCGACAACCCGGGCGGTTTCGCCCCGGGCGGGCGCATGAACTGGGCGGCTGACCTCAACCTCAAACTGCTGGCGGACGTCAAACGTACCGACGTGCTGTTCTGGGTGGGTGATGGCGCCTTCGACATGCGCAACCAGCGCACCCTGCGCGCGTTCGTCAAGGTGCTCAAGGCCTCTGGCGTCGATTTCGCCGTGCTTGGCCTGGAGGAGCGCGACAGTGGTGACGTGGCGCGCCGTCTGGGTGATGAAGCCACGTTCCAGCAATTGGCCAAGCGCAACATTCAGACCCTGGCCAAATACACGTTCCAACGCATCGTTACCTGCGACCCGCACAGCTTCCATGTGCTCAAGAATGAATACGGTGCGCTGGGTGGCAACTACCAGGTGCAGCACCACAGCACCTACATTGCCGAGCTGATCGGTGCCAACAAGCTCAACCTGGGGCAGCACAAGGGCGGCAGCGTCACCTACCACGACCCGTGCTACCTGGGCCGCTACAACGGCGAGTACGAGGCGCCTCGCGAGGTGCTTCGCGCACTGGGCATCGAAGTTCGCGAAATGGAGCGCTCGGGCTTTCGCTCACGCTGCTGTGGCGGTGGCGGCGGTGCGCCGATCACCGACATCCCGGGCAAACAGCGTATTCCCGACATGCGCATGGACGACATCCGCACCACCGAAGCCGAAGTGGTCGCCGTGGGCTGCCCGCAGTGCACGGCCATGCTCGAAGGGGTGGTAGAGCCACGGCCGCTGATCAAGGATTTGGCCGAACTGGTGGCCGATGTGCTGATTGAGGAAGAGGCCCAGCCAGCGGCTGCCAAACCTGCGAAATCCAAACGTGAACCTGCGGAGGTGCATTGATGAGCGACATCATCCGCCGCGACCCTCGCGCCGAGTGGATCGCCCGTAACCGTCTGCATCCGCTGCATGCGGCCATGCAGACGCAACAAACCAGCTGGATGGGGCCCAACGGCCTCATGCGCAAGAACCCCCACGCCAGTGCGGCTGGCTTCATCGGCCCCAACGGCCTCAAGCGTATCGACCGCTCGGGGGCCCAGCAGGGCACCCGCGGTGGCGCACGGCGTAGCGCTGCGGCCGAAGTGCAGTTGCCGCTGCACCAGGTGGCAGAGCCTGCGTTCTACATTGCCGTGGTACCGGACATGATCGGCGGGCGCCTGGGTAGCCACGACCGCGACCTGCTGGGCCTGGCCCATGGGTTGGCGGGCAGCGACGGCGCGGTACTGGCCATCGTGTTCGGCGAGCACAAGGAAACCAACTTTGCCGCCGCAGGCGTGGACCGCTTGCTGGTCATCGAAGGCGAGGCGTACCAAGGGTATGCACCGGAGCAGTTGGTGCAGGGCCTGCGCGCTGTCGATAACCAGTTCGCCCCGCGTCACTGGCTGCTGCCAGACAGCCGTTCCGGCGGTGGCGAGCTCGGCCGACGCCTCGGTGCTGCGCTGGGCGAGCGCCCGGCAACGCGTGTCTGGCAGGTCAAGGACGGCCAGTGCATCGGCCGCGCCGGTGCGGGGCAGCAAGACATGCAACGCGTGCTGCCACGCCTGATCCTGGCTGCGGCCGAATGTGCAGAGCCTGTGAGCGAAACCCGTCACGAGGCCTTGCCGATCGAGCTGTCCGGCAGTGTGGCGCGCAGTATCTCGCGCATCGAGGACCTGGGCTCGGTGGCCGTCGACCCGGCCAAGATCGCCATGGCCGAAGCCGAGTTCATTGTATCCGGTGGCAACGGTGTCAAGGACTGGGCCCTGTTTCACAAGGCGACCACCGCATTGGGCGCGACCCAAGGTGCATCGCGGGTGGCGGTGGACGATGGCCACATGCCGCGTGATCGTCAAGTCGGCGCTACGGGGACGTGGGTAACGGCTCGTGTGTACATGGCGGTAGGTATCTCTGGCGCTATCCAGCACCTGCAGGGCATCGGTGCCTGCGACAAGGTGGTGGCGATCAACATGGACCCCGGTTGCGACATGATCAAACGCGCCGACCTGTCGGTGATTGGCGACAGCGCGGCGATTCTTCAGGCACTGATCGACGCTGTGGAGCAGTTCCGCAACGGCGCCCAGCGTGACGCGGCATAAGGGCACGAGCATGAGTACGAAAGTCATCAGCCTGGTTTCGATCGGTGCGCACCCAAGCTCCGGTCGCGCGCGGCGCGCCGAGCAGGACTCACGGGCGGTCGAGTTGGGTCTGCAACTGGCCGGCGAGGACCTGCAAGTCGTGCATGCAGGGGATCCCCGTGAGGAGGCTTTGCGCGGTTACCTGGGCATGGGCCTGGAACACCTTGATGTGCTCGAGCAACCCGCCGGCGCCGATGTGCTGGGGGTGCTGGGCGATTACCTGCGCGGTGCCGGTGCGCAACTGGTGCTTACCGGCAGCCAGGCCGAGACGGGGGAGGGGTCGGGCATGCTGCCGTTCCTGCTCGCTGAAAAACTGGGCTGGCCGCTGGTGGTGGGGCTGGCCGAGGTGGAATCCATCGAGAACGGTACTGCCCAAGTGTTGCAGGCGTTACCGCGCGGTCAGCGCCGGCGTTTGAAGGTACGCCTGCCCATGGTGGCGACGGTGGATAACGCCGCGCCCAAGCCGCGTCAAAGTGCCTTCGGACCAGCGCGCCGTGGTGTGCTGGCGGCGCAGGACGTACAGGTGGTGGACGATGAACTGCTGGGCGAAGAGGCCCTGCAACCGGCCCGCCCACGGCCCAAACGGCTGAAGGTTATCAAGGCCAAAAGCGGCGCCGACCGCATGAAGGCCGCCACGGCCAAGGCCAGCGGGGGCGGGGGCAAAGTGTTGAAGGACGTCACGCCGCAGGAAGGTGCCGAGGCCATTGTGAAACTATTGGTGGAGGAAGGCGTACTGCGCTGATGGGCATGCCTGGCGACTGAACCCGCCAGGCATCCCGCGCAGCGGCTGGCATCGGCTGTGCCGGTGATCGCGGGCAAGCCCGCTTCCACCGGGGAGCACAGCGGGTGACGCGCGCCGTGCAAGACCTGTCATTTTTGCCAGTACCCCAGCGCTGCATGCCCGTCTATCCTGCACGCATGCCACGCGAGTTCGGGGAATCATGCCGACCTTTCTCTACAGCGCCAACCGACGACATCCCGTATCAGACACCGGGCGCCAAGGTCATCGGGCTTATTCGCCCTATGGCACTGGGAACGAACTCTCGGAGCCAAGCCTTGCCTTTTGTGGAGAGTTGCGCGATCCGCTGACGTTCAGCTACCCGCTGGGGAATGGACACCGGCACTACAAGCCATCGCTCATGCGCTTCCATTCACCCGACATATTGAGCCCATTCGGTAACGGCGGCTTGAATGCCTATGCCTACTGCGTGGGTGATCCAGTCAACCACAGCGACCCTACTGGGCAAAAGCCAGAGGAATATGTGCTGCCAGTCCTGAGCATCTTCACCAACCTCATGGGCGTCTTTATCAGCGGCCTACGTTTCAGGTCTTTCCATAAACGGATCAATTCGGCTTCCCAAACTGCCGTGGAAGCTCTTCAACCGCTGATACCCAAGCCAAAGCGGGCTGATTGGGTGTTATCGAGTATCAGCGCCCTATCGGGTACGGCGGGGTTGACCATTGGGGTGACCAGAGCGGTCGACCCGGACAGCAAATGGCAAACCTGGGCGCTTGCAGCGCTGACGATAGTGTCGCTGGGCACCTCTACCTATGAAGCGTGGAGGCTGGCTCAAGCGAAACCGTGGCGACTAAACGTGCCCGAACTCGTTAACCTGCCGTTGGCCGAGCGATCGGTGAGTGCCCCTGACAGGGCTTCAGGGAGACGCAGGCACTCTGCAGACCCTGGCACCTCGGAAAGGATGCGGACTCAGGCTGCAACTATAAGATCTACTTAATGCCGGCTTGAAGAAAGGATAGCGACAGTTGCCGCTATCCCGGCTTCTAGCCAGTTACTGCGCCTGCACTTCCTTCAGATACGGCGCAGGCTCCGCCCCCAGGTTGTTCAGCAAGCGCCCGCTGTACCAGTCGATGAAGTTCACCACCCCAAACTCATACGTCTTGGAGTAAGGACCAGGCTGGTACGCCGTGGAGTTGATGCCACGTTGGTTCTCTTCGGCCAGGCGGCGGTCCTGGTCGTTGGTGGCGTCCCATACCTTGCGCATGTTTTCTGGGTTGTAGTCCACGCCTTCGACGGCATCCTTGTGCACCAGCCACTTGGTGGTGACCATCGTTTCCTGGGCACTGATCGGCCATACGGTGAACACGATCATGTGATCGCCCATGCAGTGGTTCCAGGAGTGCGGCAGGTGCAGGATGCGCATCGAGCCCAGGTCCGGGTTCTTGATGCGGCCCATCAACTTCTTGCAGGCCTGCTTGCCATCCATGGTCATCGAAACCGTGCCCTTGAGCAGCGGCATGCGTACGATACGGTTACGCAGGCCATGGCTCTTGTGCAGGTACGGGATCTTCTCGGCCTCCCAGGCGGCAGCAGAGGCGGCCACGTGGTCCTTGAATTCCTGGCTGGCGCGCGGGTCGTTGGTGTCGTCCCACTCCAGCAGGGTCTGCAACAGTTCCGGGTGCGAGCCATTGCAGTGGTAGCACTCGCGGTTGTTCTCCAGCACCAGCTTCCAGTTGGCCTTTTCCATCAAGGTGGTCTGCACCGCCACCTTGGCGTTTTCCATGTCGTACGGTTCCATGTAGTGGTCCAGGGTGGCCAGGAACTCGTCGATGGCTGGCGGGTTTTCCGCCAGGCTGATGAAGATGTAACCGCCAGCGACCTTCACGTTCACAGGCTTCAGGCCGTACTGGTTCATGTCGAAGTCAGCGCCCATCTCGGTGCCGGCGAACAGCAGGCGGCCGTCCAGCTCGTAGGTCCACTGGTGGTAAGGGCACACCAGCTTGGCCACCTTGCCTTTTTCGCTGACGCACAGGCGCGAGCCGCGGTGACGGCAGACGTTGTGAAACGCATGCACCTTGCCCTCGGTGCCGCGCACGACAATGATCGGGTTCTTGCCGATCTGCAGCGTGAGGTAATTGCCTTTCGCCGGGATCTCGCAGGTCATGCCAGCGATCAGCCACTCCTTGTGGAAAATCTCCTGCATGTCGATCTGGAACAGACGCTCGTCGGTGTAGAAAGGCTGGGGCAGCGAGTAGGTGCGCTCGCGGTTTTGCAGCATCTCGGCGGTCGCCTTGCGTGCAGGTTCAAGTGGATCGCCCAGGCTCAGGGTTGCGGTGACGTCCATCGTGTATTCCTCGGGGCCGTGCGCGGCCGGCAAAAGGTGGCTAATCGTTGTTGTGGTGCCGCAAGGCTGTTAACCATGAACAGCGTGTTGTTTTGCGGTGGAGTGTGCGTGCGAAGGCGGCGTGAACCGTATCCATGGGCGACATGGCCGATTTGAATTACGACGCCGCAACCCTTGTCGTGCGGGGCTGGTCGCGATAAGTACGCCGATGTCGCTGGCAGGAATGTTCAAGGTCGCAAGCTTGAGCATCATCCGAGCCATAAAAAGGCCAACTGTCGGCTGCTGGAGATGAACATGTCCGAAACCTTCCTCAATCCGGTCACTACCCAGACCTGGGCCAACGGCCGCCACATCGTGCGCTGCGTCAAGGTCATCCAGGAGACCTGGGACGTGCGCACCTTCTGCTTCATGGCAGACCAGCCGATCATGTTCTTCTTCAAGCCTGGGCAATTCGTGACCCTGGAGCTGGAAATCGAAGGCAAGCCGGTCATGCGTTCCTACACCATATCCAGCTCGCCTTCGGTGCCCTACAGCTTCTCCATCACAGTCAAGCGCGTACCCGGCGGGCTGGTGTCCAACTTCCTGCATGACACCATGCACGAAGGTGCCGAGCTGCCGGTGCACGGACCTGTGGGGCTGTTCAACGCCATCGACTTCCCCGGCGCCAAGGTGCTGTACCTGTCTGGCGGCGTGGGCATCACACCGGTCATGTCGATGGCCCGCTGGTTCTATGACACCAACGCCAATGTCGACATGGTGTTCGTACACAGCGCCCGTTCACCCAAGGACATCATCTACCATCGCGAACTGGAGCAGATGGCGTCCCGCGTGCCCAATTTCGGCCTGCACATCATCTGCGAGAAGCATGGCCTGGGCGAACCCTGGGCGGGCTACCGTGGCTACCTGAACCAGCGGCTGATGGAGCTGATTGCGCCGGACTACATGGAACGCGTGGTGTTCTGCTGCGGCCCGACCCCCTATATGACGGCGGTCAAGCGCATGCTCGAAGCGGTCGGCTTCGACATGAGCAATTACCACGAGGAGTCGTTCGGGGCGACGCCAGCCGAAGCCAAGGCCGATGCAGTGGAACATGCCGAAGCGGCCGCCGATGCGCCGGAAGTGGACGCAGCCGACCTCAACCTGGTCGAGTTCATCGGCAGTGACAAAAGCATTCGCATCGCGCCGGGCGAAACCGTGCACGCAGCGGCGGCGAAAGTCGGGCTGATGATCCCTAAAGCCTGCGGCATGGGGATCTGCGGTACCTGCAAGGTGTTGAAGCTGGGCGGCGAAGTGGAGATGGAACACAACGGCGGCATCACCGAGGAAGACGAGGCCGAAGGCTACATCCTGTCATGTTGCAGCGTACCGAAAGGGGATGTGCGCATCGATTATTGAATCCAGGGCACAGCTTGGATCTGTCGGGGGCTGCGGTGCAGCCCCACGTCTTTGACTGACCGATGGTTGACTCAGGTCGGAACAAGAGGGGGGTTACCCTGTCAATGTGCGGGGCACAACCCTTGTAAATCCGATATTTAATGGCGATGGGCAACGGTTTTCTTTATCGTGTGCGCCCCTCGCAACAACCTGAGATAGACCCATGCTTGAAGCTTCCCTGAATCAACTCGAGCAACTGGTCAGCGACCTGATGCAAAAGAACGCTCAACTCACCGAGCAAAACAACGTCCTCGGCCAGCAACTGGCCCAGGCAAACGAAGAGAACGAAACCCTGCAGCTGTCGTTGATGGAGCAGGAAGAAAAGAACGGCGCCACCGCCGCCCGTATCCAGGCGTTGGTCGACCGTGCCAGCGCGGGTGTCGTCAACGCATGAGCCTGCAAGCGCAGCCGGTCAATGTCGTGTCGATCCTGGGCAACGACTATTCGATCAAGGCGCCCGAAGGCCAGGAAGAGACCTTGGCGCACGCGGTGCGTATGTTGAACACTGCCCTGGCCGAGACCAAGCGTTCGTATCCGACCCTGATCGGCGACAAGCTGCTGGTACTGGCAGCCTTGAACCTGTGCTCAAAGCAGGTCGAACTGCAGAAGGAACATCAGCGGACCCTTGCCCGGACCCAGGCACAGATCGACGCCACGGTGGATGCGATCGTTCGGACCATCGCCGAGCAGTGACAGGCCGTTGGCCAAGCTACGTGGGAGCGGCTAACCCCGCCCCCACGCTTCACGTTTTCTCCAGCCATTGAATGACTGAAGGTGTAGGTGGTCCTGCTTGCAAAGCAATGGCTTCACTGGCAACCACACCAAGCGCCCTGCTTTCGCTCAGTCCGGAGCAGGAGGCGGCATCTGGATTATCAAGTCTTAAGACTCAGCACGTCGAACAGGTCGTAATGAACTTCCTGGACAGTCCAACCCGAATCAGACTTGGTGTACTGTGTTTCCACACGTTTTTTTTCGTACACCTCGCCTGAACTCACCAGGCCTTCACGCACGGTGAAAAGTATATCGGGATCGAGTACTTCCACCCGCTCTGCGATGTCACTGTTATAGATGACGTGAACGGTAAGGTTCCCCGGGGTGTCGCGGGTCCACACCTTCTCCGTGACGACCTGGCCATTGATCCGGTCGCCAACCTTGATGCACTTGGCAACATCAGCTTCGCTGAGCACTGCCTGATTTTTTTCGTTCATCGCGTTTCTCCATGTCACAAGAGTGGTTACCCGGCCAGGTGTAAGCAGCCTATCGTCCTGTCCGGCAGAGAGAAACTGGCAGAAGTATCAGGTGCCAGCGATGGCCTGGATGTCTGCCGCCAGCTCACGCACACGTTCTTGCTCGGTGTCCCAGGAACACATGAGCCGCGCATCGCCGCTGCCGATGAAGGTGTAGAAGCGCCAGCCTTTGCCGGATGACGCGTTCACTTCACCAGCGGCCCACGGCCGCTGGTGCAGCAGTCACCTAGCGCCGCGTGCTCAATCGGGGTTTACAACGCCCTGCACTTTGCCCGGGCCCAGGAGCATCAACGGTTTCGAGTCGTCTCTAATGAGTTCCCCCTCCGATAAGCGACCAACGATCAGGCTCACGTAACCACTGCCCTTTGCCCAGGCCCAGGAGCATCAACGGTTTCGAGTCGTCTCTAATGAGTTCCCTCTCCGATAAGCGACCAACGATCAGGCTCACGTAACCACTGCCCTCAAACGCCATGAAATCGCCGGGTACACCGAGCGGGCCAGCACTGGTATCGACTGGGTATTCCAGGTGCCGGTCACCGCCAAGGTTCACGATGAACTTACGCGTGCCGTCTGCCAGGTGATACAGCGTCCTGTGATGAACCGTCTCCCACGTGCTTGGCAGCATGATCACCGTACCTTTGGGTGCGTACAGGGCCGCCTGGTGTTTCTCGCCGAGCACGAGAGCATCCGTGGGGCATGGCAACGTTTTAAGAGCAGTGGCTTTAGGGTTGTTGGTTACGAGCTTTTGCTCGATATGGTGGTAGCTACCATCGACAATGACTATATCGAGTGGGCCGCTCCAGTCTATGGCTTGCTGGCGGGTAACTTGCGCGGTGTAGAACTGGGTCGAGCCATCGTCGACGTTTTGCGCTTGCACACTAAGAACCGCAGTGTCCGATGCTTCATCCAATTCGATGTAGCGTACCCAGACGCGGTGATTCAAGGCAGGTTCCGGAAAAATGCTGCCGAAGCTAGCTTGCAACAGTTTTTCCGGATCCACTGGTACAGAGCTGTATGGGCGATCAGGTGCGTTCAGAGATTTCATGGCGGATACTCTTAGGACTAGAGGGCCCAAGGTACCCAGGCGGTGCACCACGCCCAACTGGCAAATCTGCTAGTCGCAGTCGATCTTAGGCTGCCACGATTCGGCGTATGGCCGATGCCAGGGCCTCGACCCGTGCCGCCTCGGTATCCCAGGAGCACATGAAGCGAGCGCCGCCATTGCCGATGAACGTGTAGAAGCGCCATCCTTCATCCCGCAACGCAGTCAGTGCAGGCTCGGGAAGTTGCAGAAACACGCCATTGGCCTCTACTGGGAACATCGCCTCGACGCCAGGCAGATCCTGCACCAGCGAGGCCAGCAGCTGCGCACAATGGTTGGCGTGCTGCGCATGCCGCAACCACGCGCCGTCTTCCAGCAAACCGACCCAAGGTGCCGACAGGAAGCGCATCTTCGAAGCCAATTGCCCAGCCTGCTTGCAGCGGTAATCGAAGTCTTCGGCCAGCTCGCGGTTGAAGAACAGAATCGCCTCGCCCACGGCCATGCCGTTCTTGGTGCCGCCAAAACACAGCACATCCACTCCCGCTTTCCAGGTCAGCTCGGCAGGCGAGCAGCCCAGGAAGGCACAGGCATTGGAAAAGCGTGCGCCATCCATGTGCAGGTGCAGGTTCAGCTCCCGGCAGGTCTCGCTGATCGCCTTGAGTTCGTCGGGACGGTAAACAGTGCCGACTTCAGTGGCCTGCGTGAGCGTGACCACCCGCGGTTTCGGGTAGTGGATGTCCAGCCGCTTGAGCGCCACTTCACGGATGCTGTCGGGCGTGAGCTTGCCGCCGACGCTGCGTGCCGTCAGCAGCTTGGACCCGTTGGAAAAGAACTCCGGCGCGCCGCACTCGTCGGTTTCGACATGCGCGGTCTCGGAGCAGATCACGCTGTGGTAACTCTGGCACAGCGAGGCCAGGGCCAGGGAGTTGGCGGCGGTGCCGTTAAAGGCGAAGAACACTTCGCAGTCGGTTTCGAACAAGGCCCGAAAGTATTCCGAGGCGCGCGAAGTCCATTGATCGTCGCCGTAGGCGCGGTCGTGGCCGTGGTTGGCTTTTTCCATCGCAGACCAGGCCTCCGGGCAGATGCCGGAATAGTTGTCGCTGGCGAATTGTTGGCTCTTATCTGTCATGACACTGTCCTGTGAACGACGCAGAACAGCACTCTAAACCATCGATTCAGCGGTTGACTATACAACCCGGATACCCGTGCGTTTTCAGGTCGTGTGTTCAAGGAATCCTCGACATTCGAATGTGGCCAACCTCGCCGAAGCGCCACACGGGTGAGCGTTGCCCTTTGAGCAGACGGGGGCTTGGCTCGGCTGGTTTTCAGGCCTGTGCCTCCCACCGGGCGCCGTACGTGTGGCCAGTGTGATCCGGACGCTGACCAATGTCGTAAACGCGCCATTGCAAGGCGTGCGCAGGCATCTGGCACACCCCGGCCAGCCCTACCATCGCCACAAAGGGTCAGAGTGAACCCTCCGAACAAAAAACGATCGCTGCCGGGAGATACAAGATGTTCAGCAAGCAAGACCAGATCCAGGGTTATGACGATGCACTGCTGGCGGCGATGAGTGCCGAAGAGCAGCGTCAGGAAGACCACATCGAGCTGATCGCCTCGGAGAACTATACGTCCAAGCGCGTGATGCAGGCCCAAGGCAGCGGCCTGACCAACAAATACGCCGAAGGCTACCCAGGCAAGCGTTACTACGGCGGCTGCGAGCACGTCGACAAGGTCGAAGCGCTGGCCATCGAGCGCGCCAAGCAGCTGTTCGGTGCCGACTATGCCAACGTTCAGCCGCACTCCGGCTCCTCGGCCAACAGCGCGGTGTACCTGGCGCTGCTGCAGCCTGGCGACACCATCCTGGGCATGAGCCTGGCCCATGGCGGCCACCTGACCCACGGCGCCAAGGTGTCGTCCTCGGGCAAGCTGTACAACGCCGTGCAGTACGGCATCGACACCGATACCGGCCTGATCGATTACGACGAAGTCGAGCGACTGGCGGTCGAGCACAAGCCTAGAATGATCGTCGCGGGCTTCTCGGCCTACTCCAAGACCCTGGACTTCCCGCGTTTCCGCGCCATCGCCGACAAGGTCGGGGCGCTGTTGTTCGTGGACATGGCCCACGTGGCCGGCTTGGTCGCTGCGGGCCTTTACCCGAATCCGATCCCGTTCGCGGATGTGGTGACCACCACCACCCACAAGACCCTGCGCGGCCCGCGTGGCGGCCTGATCCTGGCCAAATCGAACGAAGAGATCGAGAAGAAACTCAACGCTGCCGTCTTCCCGGGCGCCCAAGGCGGCCCGCTGATGCACGTGATCGCCGGCAAGGCGGTGTGCTTCAAGGAAGCGCTTGAGCCTGAGTTCAAGAGCTACCAGAAGCAGGTCATCGAAAACGCCCAGGCCATGGCCCAGGTGTTCATCGATCGCGGTTATGACGTGGTCTCCGGTGGCACCGACAACCACTTGTTCCTGGTCAGCCTGATTCGCCAGGGCCTGACGGGCAAAGATGCCGACGCTGCCCTGGGCCGCGCGCACATCACCGTCAACAAGAACGCCGTCCCCAACGACCCGCAATCGCCCTTCGTGACCTCGGGCCTGCGCATCGGCACCCCGGCGGTGACCACCCGCGGCTTCAAGGTCGCCCAATGTGTGGCCCTGGCCGGCTGGATCTGTGACGTGCTCGACAACCTCGGTGACGCTGACGTCGAAGCCGATGTGGCCAGCAATGTCGCGGCGCTGTGCGCAGATTTCCCTGTTTACCGCTGAGTGGAGTCCCACACCATGCAACGTTACTCGGGCTTCGGCCTTCTCAAGCACTCCCTCAGCCACCACGAGAACTGGCAGCGCATGTGGCGTACGCCGACACCGAAGAAGGTGTACGACGTGGTCATCGTCGGCGGTGGTGGCCACGGCCTGGCCACGGCCTACTACCTGGCCAAGGAACACGGCATCACCAATGTCGCGGTGATCGAAAAAGGTTACCTGGGCGGCGGCAACACCGCCCGTAACACCACCATCGTGCGCTCCAACTACCTGTGGGACGAGTCGGCCCACCTGTATGAGCACGCCATGAAGCTGTGGGAGGGCCTGTCCCAGGACCTCAACTACAACGTCATGTTCTCCCAGCGCGGCGTGTACAACCTGTGCCACACCCTGCAGGACATGCGTGACTCCGAACGCCGGGTCAGCGCCAACCGCCTCAATGGGGTCGATGGCGAACTGCTCAATACCGCCCAGGTCGCAGCCGAGATTCCGTACCTGGACTGCTCCAAGAACACCCGTTACCCGATCCTGGGTGCCACCGTGCAGCGCCGTGGCGGCGTCGCCCGCCACGACGCCGTGGCCTGGGGCTACGCCCGTGCCGCCGACGCCCTGGGCGTGGACTTGATCCAGCAGACCGAAGTGACGGGTTTCCGCAAGGAAAACGGCGCAGTCATCGGCGTGGAAACCAACAAGGGCTTCATCGGCGCCAAGCGCGTGGGCGTGGTCACGGCAGGTAACTCCGGTCATATGGCCAAGCTGGCCGGCTTCCGCCTGCCGCTCGAATCGCACCCATTGCAGGCACTGGTTTCCGAACCGATCAAGCCCATCATCGACAGCGTCATCATGTCCAACGCCGTGCACGGCTACATCAGCCAGTCGGACAAGGGCGACCTGGTGATCGGTGCGGGTATCGACAGCTGGGTCGGCTACGGCCAGCGTGGTTCGTACCCGGTGATCGAGCACACCTTGCAGGCCATCGTCGAGATGTTCCCCAACCTCTCGCGTGTGCGCATGAACCGCCAATGGGGCGGCATCGTCGACACCTCGCCGGACGCCTGCCCGATCATCACCAAGACCCCGGTCAAGAACATGTTCTTCAACTGCGGTTGGGGTACTGGCGGCTTCAAGGCGACCCCAGGTTCGGGCAACGTCTTCGCCGCGAGCCTGGCCAAGGGCGAGATGCACCCCCTGGCCGCGCCGTTCTCCATGGACCGCTTCTACAACGGCGCCCTGATCGACGAACACGGCGCTGCCGCCGTCGCCCACTAACCGGAGACACCGTCATGTTGCATATTTTCTGTCCCCACTGCGGCGAGCTGCGCTCCGAAGAAGAGTTCCACGCCTCTGGCCAGGCGCACATCGCCCGCCCGCTGGACCCCAACGCCTGCTCCGACCAGGAGTGGGGCACGTACATGTTCTACCGTGACAACCCGCGCGGTATTCACCACGAACTGTGGGACCACGTTGCCGGCTGCCGTCAGTATTTCAACGTCACCCGTAACACCGAAACCTACGAGATCCTGGAAACCTACAAGATTGGCGAGAAGCCGCAAGTCAGCGCCCGTGAACACACACCGGCGCGCTCGGCTGCTGTAAACGAACGGGGAGTCAACGTATGAGCCAGACCTATCGCCTCGCCAGCGGCGGCCGTATCGACCGCAGCAAGGTGTTGAACTTCACCTTCAACGGCAAGACTTACCAGGGCTATGCCGGCGACAGCCTGGCGGCGGCTTTGCTGGCCAACGGCGTCGACATCGTCGGCCGCAGCTTCAAGTACTCGCGTCCGCGCGGCATCATCGCCGCAGGCACCGAGGAGCCGAACGCCATCTTGCAGATCGGCTCCAGCGAAGCCACCCAGATCCCCAACGTGCGCGCTACCCAGCAAGCCCTGTATTCGGGCCTGGTCGCCACCAGCACCAATGGCTGGCCGAACGTCAACAATGACGTCATGGGTATCCTGGGCAAGGTAGGCGGCAGCATGATGCCGCCGGGCTTCTACTACAAAACCTTCATGTACCCCAAGTCGTTCTGGATGACGTACGAGAAGTACATCCGCAAGGCAGCCGGCCTTGGCCGCGCGCCGCTGCAGAATGATCCGGACAGCTACGACTACATGAACCAGCACTGCGACGTGCTGATCGTCGGTGCAGGGCCTGCTGGCCTGGCGGCGGCCCTCGCGGCTGCGCGCAGCGGTGCTCGCGTGATCCTGGCCGACGAGCAGGAAGAATTCGGTGGCAGCCTGCTGGACACCCGTGAAACCCTCGACGGCAAGCCGGCCGCTGAATGGGTCAGTGGCGTCATCAAGGAGCTCGAAGGCCTGCCGGAAGTGACCTTGCTGCCACGCGCCACGGTCAACGGCTACCACGACCATAACTTCCTGACCATCCATGAGCGCCTCACCGACCACCTGGGCGACCGTGCTCCGCTCGGCCAGGTGCGCCACCGCGTGCACCGTGTACGGGCCAAGCGTGTGGTGCTGGCCACCGGCGCCCACGAGCGCCCGCTGGTGTACGGCAACAACGACGTGCCAGGCAACATGCTGGCCGGCGCCGTTTCGACCTATGTTCGCCGCTACGGCGTAGCGCCTGGCCGCAAGCTGGTGCTGTCGACCAACAACGACCATGCCTACCGTACCGCGCTGGATTGGCACGATGCAGGTTTGCAGGTGGTGGCCATCGCCGATGCCCGCCACAACCCACGGGGCTCGCTGGTCGAAGAAGCGCGTGCCAAGGGTATTCGTATCCTCACCTCCAGTGCTGTCATCGAAGCCAAGGGCAGCAAGCACGTCACGGGTGCTCGGGTGGCCGCCATCGATGTGCAGGCTCACAAGGTCACCAGCCCTGGCGAAACCCTCGAATGCGACCTGATCGCCACCTCCGGGGGCTATAGCCCTGTGGTTCACCTGGCTTCGCACCTGGGCGGCCGTCCGGTATGGCGTGAAGACATTCTGGGCTTCGTGCCGGGCAATGCCCCGCAAAAGCGTGAGTGCGTTGGCGGCATCAACGGTGTCTATCCGTTGGGCGATGCCATTGCCGACGGCTTCGAAGGCGGCGTGCGTGCAGCCACCGAAGCAGGCTTCAAGGCGACCGTAGGCACCTTGCCGAAAACCGTCTCGCGCAAGGAAGACGCCACCCTGGCGCTGTTCCAGGTGCCACACGACAAGGGCACCGCACGTGCGCCTAAACAGTTCGTCGATCAGCAGAACGACGTGACGGCCGCTGCCATCGAGCTGGCTACCCGTGAAGGCTTCGAGTCGGTCGAGCACGTCAAACGCTACACCGCGTTGGGCTTCGGTACCGACCAGGGCAAACTGGGCAACATCAACGGCCTGGCCATTGCGGCGCGTTCGATGGGCATCACCATTCCGGAAATGGGCACCACCATGTTCCGCCCCAACTACACGCCGGTGACATTCGGCGCGGTGGCGGGTCGTCACTGTGGGCACCTGTTCGAGCCCGTGCGCTTCACGGCCCTGCATGCCTGGCACGTGAAGAATGGCGCCGAGTTCGAAGACGTTGGTCAGTGGAAGCGCCCGTGGTACTTCCCCAAAGCCGGTGAAGACATCCACGCCGCCGTTGCCCGCGAATGCAAGGCGGTGCGTGACAGCGTCGGCTTCCTGGACGCCTCCACCCTGGGCAAGATCGATATCCAGGGCCCGGATTCGCGTGAGTTCCTCAACCGCGTGTACACCAACGCCTGGACCAAGCTCGATGTGGGCAAGGCGCGCTATGGTCTGATGTGCAAGGAAGACGGCATGGTGTTCGACGACGGCGTAACCGCCTGCGTCGGCGACAACCACTTCATCATGACCACCACCACTGGCGGCGCGGCGCGCGTGTTGCAATGGCTGGAGCTGTACCACCAGACCGAGTGGCCAGACCTGAAGGTGTATTTCACCTCGGTGACCGACCACTGGGCGACCATGACCTTGTCCGGGCCGAACAGCCGCAAGCTGCTCAGCGAGCTGACCGACATCGACATGGACAAGGAAGCCTTCCCGTTCATGACCTGGAAGGAAGGCAACGTCGGTGGTGTGCCAGCCCGTGTGTTCCGTATCTCGTTCACCGGTGAGCTGTCGTATGAAATCAACGTGCAAGCCAACTACGCCATGGGCGTGCTGGAGCAGATCGTCGAGGCAGGCAAGAAGTACAACCTGACCCCGTACGGCACCGAGACCATGCACGTGCTGCGTGCCGAGAAGGGCTTCATCATCGTCGGCCAGGACACGGACGGCTCGATGACGCCGGACGACCTGAACATGAGCTGGTGCGTGGGGCGCAACAAGCCGTATTCGTGGATTGGCCTGCGCGGCATGAACCGTGAGGACTGCGTGCGTGAAAACCGCAAGCAGCTGGTTGGCCTGAAACCGATCGACCCGAACCAGTGGCTGCCCGAAGGCGCTCAGCTGGTGTTCGATCCGAAGCAGCCCATCCCGATGGACATGGTTGGCCACGTCACCTCCAGCTACGCCGCCAACTCCCTGGGCTATTCGTTCGCCATGGGTGTGGTCAAGGGCGGCCTCAAGCGCATGGGCGAGCGTGTCTACTCGCCTCAGGCCGATGGTAGCGTGATCGAGGCGGAAATCGTGTCTTCGGTGTTCTTCGATCCGAAGGGTGAGCGGCAGAACGTTTGACTCCGGGCCCCTGGGGAGCAGGCCAGGCCGGGTCGCAGGCCGGCCGGCTCCTACAGGCGCGGTGCAGACACCGAGGTTCATGCACGCTCAGTAAGCGCCGGCTCGCCGGCGATGAGGCTGGCAGAGCTTGCTGGACCGGGTGTCTGCATCCCATCGACGAACAAGAATTCAAGGCAGGTATGAAATGAGCGCTATCAACGTCTTCGAGCAAAACCCCGGCGCCTCGGCCAAGGCCGAGTCGCCATTGCACCACGCCGACCTGGCAAGCCTGGTGGGCAAGGGCCGCAACAACGCTGGCGTGACCCTGCGCGAGCGCAAGTTTCTCGGCCACCTGACCCTGCGTGGCAACGGTCATGATCCAGCCTTTGCCGGTGGCGTACACAAGGCCCTGGGCCTGGAGTTGCCGGTGGCATTGACCGTCGTGGCCAACGGCGATCTGTCGCTGCAATGGGTCGGTCCTGATGAGTGGCTGCTGATCGTCCCGGGTGGGCAGGAAGTGGCGATTGAACAAAAGCTGCGTGCTGCCCTTGAAGGGCAACACATCCAGGTGGTCAATGTCAGCGGTGGGCAGAGCCTGCTGGAGCTGCGCGGCCCGAACGTGCGCGACGTGCTGATGAAGTCCACCAGCTACGACGTGCATCCGAACAACTTCCCGGTCGGCAAGGCTGTCGGCACGGTGTTCGCCAAGTCGCAGCTGGTGATTCGGCGTACTGCCGAAGACACCTGGGAGCTGGTCATCCGCCGCAGCTTCTCCGATTACTGGTGGATGTGGCTGCAGGACGCATCGGCCGAGTACGGGCTGGCCATCGAAGCTTAAGGAGAACTGCCATGAGTCGGGCACCGGATACCTGGATTCTCACCGCCGACTGCCCGAGCATGCTCGGTACCGTCGACGTGGTGACGCGTTACCTCTTCGAGCAACGCTGCTACGTGACGGAGCACCATTCCTTCGATGATCGGCTGTCCGGGCGCTTCTTCATTCGCGTGGAGTTTCGCGTGCCTGACGGCTTCGACGAAGACGGGTTGCGTGCAGGCCTTGCCGAGCGCAGCGAGGCGTTTGGCATGGCGTTCGAGCTGACGGCTCCCAACCATCGCCCCAAGGTGGTGATCATGGTGTCCAAGGCCGACCATTGTCTGAACGACCTGCTGTATCGCCAGCGTATCGGTCAACTGGGCATGGACGTGGTGGCGGTGGTCTCCAACCACCCCGACCTCGAGCCGTTGGCACACTGGCACAAGATTCCCTACTACCACTTCGCGCTCGACCCGAATGACAAGCCTGCACAAGAGCGCAAGGTGTTGCAGGTGATCGAACAGACGGGCGCAGAGCTGGTTATCCTCGCGCGCTACATGCAGGTGCTCTCGCCCGAGCTGTGCCGCCAGCTCGATGGCCGCGCGATCAACATCCACCACTCGCTGCTACCGGGTTTCAAGGGCGCCAAGCCTTACCACCAGGCGTACAACAAGGGTGTGAAGATGGTCGGAGCCACGGCGCACTACATCAACAATGATTTGGACGAAGGGCCGATCATCGCCCAAGGTGTTGAAGTGGTGGACCATACCTATTACCCCGAAGACCTGATCGCCAAGGGGCGAGACATCGAGTGCCTGACCCTGGCGCGGGCGGTGGGATACCACATCGAGAAGCGGGTGTTTCTCAACGCCAACCGCACGGTCGTTCTTTAGCGTTTTTGCTGGCCTCCTCGCCGCTTGGGTCGCGGCGAGGCTCGCCTCTGCCTCTCCCTGTGTGTGCGCCTTATCTTCCCGCGACAAACCTGCCGCTAAAAGGCATCTCCCTGTCGCTCCCAGTCAGTGCATCGGGCCCCATCCGGCCCACAATTCCCCCATTCCAGAAACACATGCCGCCCATGGATGGCGGCGCGTTCAACCACCGCTGCATAAATACAAATCAAGCGAGGTAAGAGCATGTCTGGCAATCGTGGAGTGGTATATCTCGGCGCCGGCAAGGTCGAGGTGCAGAAGATCGACTACCCGAAAATGCAGGACCCGCGCGGCAAGAAGATCGAGCACGGCGTGATCCTGAAGGTGGTCTCCACCAACATCTGCGGCTCTGACCAGCACATGGTCCGCGGCCGCACCACTGCCCAGGTCGGCCTGGTTCTGGGCCACGAAATTACTGGTGAAATCGTCGAGAAGGGCAGTGACGTCGAGCGCATGCAGATCGGCGATCTGGTCTCGGTGCCATTCAACGTCGCCTGCGGCCGTTGCCGTTCCTGCAAGGAAATGCACACCGGTGTCTGCCTCACCGTAAACCCGGCCCGCGCCGGTGGTGCCTACGGTTATGTGGACATGGGCGACTGGACCGGTGGTCAGGCCGAATATGTACTGGTGCCATACGCCGACTTCAACCTCCTGAAGCTCCCTGAGCGCGACAAGGCCATGGAAAAGATCCGTGACCTGACTTGCCTGTCCGACATTCTGCCAACCGGTTACCACGGTGCCGTGACTGCAGGCGTAGGCCCAGGCAGCACCGTCTATGTTGCAGGTGCCGGCCCTGTGGGCCTGGCTGCCGCTGCTTCGGCTCGCCTGCTGGGCGCTGCCTGTGTGATCGTGGGCGACCTGAACCCTGCTCGCCTGGCTCACGCCAAGTCCCAGGGCTTCGAAGTGGTCGACCTGTCCAAAGACACCCCGCTGCACGAACAGATCGTGGACATTCTTGGCGAGCCGGAAGTGGATTGCGCCGTCGATGCCGTCGGCTTCGAAGCGCGCGGCCATGGCCATGAAGGCGCCAAGCACGAGGCACCTGCCACCGTGTTGAACTCGCTGATGCAGGTGACCCGTGTGGCCGGGCAGATCGGTATTCCCGGTCTGTACGTGACCGAAGACCCGGGTGCAGTGGATGCTGCTGCCAAAATCGGCGCGCTGAGCATCCGCTTCGGCCTTGGCTGGGCCAAGTCGCACAGCTTCCACACCGGCCAGACCCCGACCATGAAGTACAACCGCCAGCTGATGCAGGCGATCATGTGGGACCGCATCAACATTGCCGAAGTGGTGGGTGTGCAGGTGATCAACCTGGATCAGGCGCCGGAAGGGTATGGCGAGTTCGATGCAGGTGTGCCGAAGAAATTCGTGATCGACCCGCACAAGATGTGGGGCGCGGCGTGACGGGCTTCGCAACGGTATAAGAAAGCGCCACGCATGGGAGTGCGTGGCGTTTTGCGTTTGGCTGGATCATTCGCCCTGAGTCGTTCTGGGGTTACCACGGATATGAGTGGTAAGGTCCTGAGGATCCAATGCGCTCTTCAGCAGTCTTCCACCCTCGTTCAACATACCGCGCTGTCGTTCCACCAGTGTGTTGAGGTGCAGTCCACCCGCTTCCGTCGGAAGTAGATCTTGTAACGTTTGCAACGTCCGTAGATCTTTTTCATTGGCTTTATATCGGGCCAAATTTTCCTTCAATATGGCCCCTTTTCCACCGCCCAGATCCTGGTTTACCGGTACGCGGTTAAGCGTTCGAGTTTCATATCGGTAGAGGGTATCCGGCTGCCAGGTTTTTGAGTAATACTTGCTGTTCCCTTGTTTCACGATCTTCGTCGAGGGCGGCACGTTGCTACCCGCTGTAAGCCTGATTACAGTCGTTGTGGGCTGTCGCTTGATTTGTTTGAAAATTTCAATAACGAGCGTGACATGGCCTGAGGGATCGACCGCGTTCACCGGGTCGTTCGTACAGTAGGCGTAGCTATTCAGGCCGCCTTCGCCAAAGGGGCTGAGACTGTCTGCTGCGATAAATCTGCCAAGGCTAGGAGAGTAAGCGCGGTATCCTTGCCCCAGTAGATAGCATCTGGCAGTTGGTTCCAACGCCTCACCATTAAAGCCTGTCGCCACTCGCGTTGAAGGCAAGGTGGGATCATGTCCGTAAGCTGAATAGCTGTGGGGAGGCTCCTCATCGTCGCTCAGCACAGAGAGCACAGAACCCTTGTCGTCGGTTGTCAGCAGCCCGGCGGTTGTTGTGGCCCCCGTGAGTTGTTCTGCCAAAGGCGCTTCAGCGCCGCGCAGGATCGTACGAGTGACGGCGTCCTCCCGGACGGTACTCAGCTTGTTGCCTTGGTAGAATAAAAGCGAACTGTTCGGTGCTTTGCTCATGGTTCAACTCCCTGCCGTGCGGGGTGAATGGAGGTTGCTCTAAGCCCATTCTGAACAGCCACAGGGATTTAGGTACTGGCAGAAATGACAGTTTTGGAAGCTCACACGGAACCTGTAGGAGCGGGCCCGCCCGCGAAGAGGCCAGCCCGCCCTAGCCATCACTCAGCGCATCATCCCCAACTCCGCATCGTCCAACAGCGCCTTGGCCAGCGCGCTTAGATAATGCGAAGCCCAAAGCAACTGCGGCTTGTTGTCCATCAGGCCGTCAATGGTCAAATCCCGTGCATATACGATTTTAAGCGTGAGGAATGACCTGTAGTGGGGCCACAACCAGCCTGCTGTCAAACAAGAAGGCGGCAGCTGTACATGGGTTGACAGACCGGTAGGTCAAACAAAACCCGGCGCACGTGAAGTGCCCCATGCACAGCTGCCATAGAGGTTAAGCCATGTGTTTGACGAAGGCGGCCTGTCAAAGCCGGTCGCTGATTTTGCAACGACCGGCCGAGACTAGAGCCCATCCCGGATCACCGCAACGGCTTAAACGGCTTGGAAGCATATTTCTGAAACGTCCTACAAGTAAGCGGAAAAATCGGAAAACTGGCGGCGTTAGGCGCGCTGATCCGCTGGTCCGGTTGGGCATTACCTAATATAACAATCTGTCTTCACGGATCTTTGCGTTCGCTTCTGGTGGGTGACTACCGCTGTCGGCATTCGAAGAGCTCCAGGCTGGACGCGTGGACTCAATTTCACGTCTGAAGTGATCAATTGAATTTTGCTCGTCGCGCATTAGTGCTCTTCCCGCTTTCGCTGCACCATCCTTAATTTTTTTGATGTTGATGTTAATATCACTTACGTAGTCATCAAGGACGCTACGCGCTCGGGAAGAACCATGTGAACTGCTAACCCCTGGTAAGCTCGAGAGCTGCTCAGGATTTGTACTGATAGACAGGGTTGGGACCTCTGAAGCTCGAGGTGGTTTGTGCTTTGGCTGAGGAGCAGTGCCTGCCGGCTTTATTGTTGGTTGTTTACCCGGTCGGGGTGTAGAAGTATTAAGCGATTTTTTGACGAGCGCCAGTTTGGCTGTCGGCCCGAGTCCCTTGTATCTCGGGAGTAGACCGACTTTAGTAATCGGCCTCGGCATATGTCCCGTAGGATCCTGAAAATTAACCGGGTCACCAGCGCAGTAGTTGTATGCATTAATCCCGCCTTCGCCAAAGGGGGACAGACTGTCAGGACTTAGAAAACGTAGAAGTGACGGTGCATAGCTACGATAACCGACGCCCAGCTGATAATACTTTGTGAACTGCTCTATGGCCTGGCCGTTGAATCCAAGTAAGATTTTTGCTGGCTGGAGTGTTGCGCAGAAGCCATAGGCAGAATAAACGTGCGGTCCGACGTCTTTTTCATACGGGTGTGCTCCTGTCAGAATGCGCATAGCTCTCGCTCTTTTAAAGCGGCTGCTCTGAGTATCCCGGTGATCTCCGTATGCCGCTACTGGCAGAAGTAACAGGTGATGGATACGGTACGGGTGAACATCTGCGTCGACAGTCGGATAGGAACAAATCCCCCAAACCCCAGTCGAATGCCTCGTTTCCCAGGCCATCCCGGCCTACGAGGTCCCTCCCGATGAAAGCATTCACCCTGGCGACCCTGATGACCCTGGCCGCAAGCCCGGTGTTCGCCTTCAACCTCAGCGACGCCGCCAACGCCGTCTCTGCCATGCAGAACCAGAAGCAACAAGGCCAGGTGCAGGCTCCTGCGGCCCAGGCCAATCTGCTCAATACCCTGGGCAGCCAATTGAACATCACCCCCGAACAGGCCGTGGGCGGGGCGGGGGCGATGCTAGGGATGGCACGTAACAACCTCAGCACTGAGGAATATGGCCAGTTGACCAAAGCGGTGCCTGGGCTGGACCTGTTGGCTGGGGCCAATGCGCTGGGTGAGTTGGGCGGGTGGGGTGAAATACTGGGCAAGAATAGCGAAAGCCAGTCGGCATTGAGCAACGCGCTGGGCAACAACGTGGAAAACCGCAGCGACTTGTACAGTGCATTCAAGGCGCTGGGGATGGATGCCGGGATGATCGGGCAGTTTGCGCCGTTGATTCTGCAATACCTCGGCCAACAGGGCATTGCAGGGTCGTTGTTGCAGAACCTGGGTAGCTTGTGGACCGCACCAGCGCCCTTGAACCAGCCTTCGGTCTAGGGCACGGTATGGACAATCCAGGTAGATGGTGAAGGCTGGCGCGGCCCTTTCGCGACATGCGTCCGCTCCACAACAGCCAGCGCAGGCCGCCAGATCATTGGATCAGGCAGCTTCGCTGAAATCCACCAGCCGCACCGGGCGGCGGAAGCCGGCGGTCAGGACGGCCAGGTAGGCAAGGCCCAGCGCGAACCAGCACAGCCCGATCACCAGCGTCAGCGCCGACAGGCTGGTCCACAGCCACAGCGTCAGCCCCAACCCCACCAGTGGCACCACGCCATAGCTCAGCAACCCCTTGGTATTGCGCTGGCTGGCATCGTCCATCAGGTGGGTCTTCACCACCGCCAGGTTCACCGCCGAGAACGCCACCAAGGCGCCGAAGCTGATCAGCGAGGCGAGGGTGGACAAGTCGATTACCAGCGCCAGCAGTGAGAACGCCGATACCACCGCGATGGCGAATACCGGTGTGCCGAGGCGTGGCGACAGGTGGCCGAAGGTGCGCGGGGGCAGCACCCGGTCCCGGCCCATGGTGTAGAGGATGCGCGACACTGCGGCCTGGGAGGCCAAGGCCGAGCCGAGGCTACCGGCGACATAAGCGGCCGTGAAGAAGTTGGCCAGGAACTGGCCGCCCGCCTTGAGCATGACCTCGTTTGCAGCAGCATCGGCATTGGCGAAGGTGCTGCCCGGCAGCACCAACTGGCTCACATAGGCCAGCACGGTGAACAGCAGGCCGGCGAACAGCGTGGTGAGGATGATCGCCCGAGGCACATCACGCCGAGCATTGCGGCTTTCCTCGGCCAGGGTGGAAACGGCATCGAACCCCAGGAACGACAGGCACAGCACTGCCGCGCCGGCCATCATCGGACCAAAGCCGGGTGCGCTACCGTCACCTTGCAGCGGCGCCAGCCAGTCGATGGGGTGGCCGTCGCTGAGGGACTGCCAGGACAGCGCGATGAACACACCAATGAAGACGATCTGCGCGCCCACGATCAGATTGCTGGTCTTGGCCACCGAGCTGATACCAACCACGTTGAGCACGGTCACCAAGCTGATGCAGGCGAGTACGAACGCCCAGGCCGGCACCGCTGGAAAGGCGATATTCAGGAACAGGCCGATGAGCAGGTAGTTGATCATCGGCAGAAACAGATAGTCGAGCAGCAGCGACCAGCCCGCCAGAAAGCCTACGTTCTGGCCAAAAGCCATGTGGGTGTAGGAGTACGCCGAACCCGCGACCGGGAAGCGTTTGACCATAAAGCTGTAGAACGCGGCTGTGAACAGCATGGCCATCAGCGTGATCAGATAGGCGGTTGCCGTACGGCCACCGGTTAGCTCGGTGACGATGCCGTAGGTAGTGAAAATGGTCAGTGGGACCATGTACACCAGGCCAAAGAACACCAGGGCAGGGAGGCCCAGAACACGACGCAGTTGGGGCGGGGCGGAGCTTGATGGGTGGGTCATCGGTCGATCCAGACATTTTTGTAGTTGTGCTGTGATCGATCTTTATCCACAAAAGGGGTGTGTGACAAGAAGTATCAGGGGCCGAATAGACGCCGGACTCTCATTGGCAGGGTGTCCAAGCGTCCAATGCGCCTATCGCCTGGATGCCCCGCGCGCCGTCATGACCCCGCAGGACCCAGCATGCCGGCGCCATAGCCATTACAGGCAACAACGTCCCTTATTCCCAACGCAACTGCTCGATCCGTTCATCCTTTTCCAGCCACAGCTGGTTTACCCACGCCTGTACTGTCTGGCGGAAAACAGGATCGCTCTCGTAGTCGCCGGCCCACAACGCTGGGGCGAGCTCACGCACCTGAATGTCGATAATTACCCGGCTGACACTGCCATTGAGCAAGTCCCAGAAACCTGGCGCCTTGTCGCCGGGGTAGACGATTGTGACGTCCAGCAATGCATCGAGCTGCTCACCCAGCGCTGCGAGTACGAACGCCACGCCTCCGGCCTTGGGCTTTAACAGATGGCGGTAGGGTGATTGCTGCTCCTGGCGCTTGGCCTCGGTGAAGCGGGTGCCCTCCAGGTAATTGACCACGGTCACCGGTTGGCGCTTGAACAGCTCGCAGGCAGCCTTGGTGATTTCCAGATCCTTGCCCTTGAGCTCGGGGTGCTTCTCCAGAAAGGCTTTGCTGTAGCGTTTCATGAAGGGATAGTCCAGGCCCCACCATGCCAGGCCCAGCAGCGGCACCCAGATCAATTCCTTTTTCAGGAAGAACTTGAAGAAGGGTGTGCGCCGGTTGAGGCTCTCGATCAAGGCGGGAATGTCCACCCAGCTCTGATGATTGCTGATCGCAAGGTACGAGGTGTCACGGCGCAGGTTTTCGATGCCGCGAATGTCCCATTGTGTGGGGGTGCACAAGGCAAAGATGGCTTTGTCGATTTCCGACCAGGTTTCGGCCACCCACATTACAGCCCCTGATGCATGGTCTCGCCCACGACCAGGTAGCACCAGTTTGAACAAGGCGAACACCAGCAGGGGCCCGATCAACACCAAGGTATTGAGCAGCAGCAAGGTGGCTGTAAGTATGCCGGTCAGCACGCGACGCATAAGGAGACTCTTTCTGTCAGAACCATAACGATCGGCAATGATAAGCAGGGTTGCGAACTACGCCAAACCTCCAATGCCCGGCGGCACGGACAAATGTTTCACATTATGTTGGTTAGGCTTTGGACCGCGAACCTGGGCTGCCTGTGCGGTCTAACCCGTAAATCGATCAAGGAAGCTTGCTTGTGAAATCACTGTTTGCCGTGCTGACCCTGTTGACGCTACCGGTGATGGCCGCCGAGCCTACGCTGTACGGGCGTTACGAGAATATCGCGCTGCCGGAGATTGGCCAGACGCTCAAGGCCAAGATGGATACTGGCGCCTATACGGCGTCACTGTCTGCCAAGGACATCGAGCTGTTCACCCGCGATGGGCAGGAGTGGGTACGTTTCCGTTTGGCAACCAAGGATGCCGACGACAAGGTTTACGAGCACCAGGTCTCGCGCATCAGCAAGATCAAGGGCCGTGCCGATGATGAGGATGAGGGCGATGCACCCGAGAGCGCCAAGCGGCCAGTGGTGGACCTGGAACTGTGCCTGGGAGACGTGAAGCGAACCGTGGAGGTCAACCTGGTGGATCGCAGCAACTTCAATTACCCACTGTTGGTGGGTGCCAAGGCGTTGCGCGAGTTCAAAGGCGCGGTGAACCCTGCCAAACGATTTACCGCTGGCAAGCCTGACTGCTGATTATCGTTGCATGAACGGGCGCATCGCCGCTGACGCACGCCTACAGGGGCGCCGGATCGCTTCTACACGAGCCGGCTTGACGGCAATAGCCTTCTGTTCAGGCATCGGGTGCGGTGGCGACCATTGACGGCCGTGTGCTCACCTCGGCGTACCAGGCCGCCAGCCCAGGCTGGCGCTCACGCCAGCCAAACGCTGGCTGACGCAAGTCCAGGTACCCCAATGCGCAAGCCACGCCGATTGCTGCCAAATCGAATCCCGACATCAGCTCCGCCAGGTGGGCCTGTTCGAGGTTGGCCAGGCTGCGGCGGATCTTGTCCCCCTGCGCCTCCAACCACCCATCCCAACGTTTCTCGACGGGTCGCACGAACGTTTCGTAGCGGCTCGAGACGGCTGCATCCAGAATGGCATCCGCCTGGGAGGCCAGCGTCATGCGCCGCCAGCGAGCCGAGCCTTCCCGGGGCAGCAGTGGCAACCCCACATGTTGCTGATCCAGGTACTCGCAGATCACCCGGCTGTCATGCAGCACGGTTCCGTCGGCCAGGCGCAGCGCCGGAATCTTGCCGATGGGATTGCCGGCGTTGAGCTGCTCGTCACCGTTGACTGGGCTGATGTTCACAGGCTGCAGTGCCACTCGGTCCAATTGGCCGGTTTCGTGCAATACCACCATGACCTTGCGCACGAATGGCGACAGGGGCGAGTGGAACAGGGTCATGGTGCTCATACTCAATTCCCTTGCAAGCTGGCCGGCATGCACACGCCCGTCCCGCCGATACCGCAGTAGCCGTCCGGGTTCTTGGCCAGGTATTGCTGGTGGTAGGCCTCGGCGAAGTACACAGTGGGTGCTTTGTCGATTTCGGTGGTGATCTGACCGAAGCCAGCCTTGTCCAGCTCGGCCTGGAAGGCCTCGCGGCTGGCCTGGGCCTGCTCGAGCTGCTCTTGGCTCGTGCAGTAGATGGCCGAGCGGTACTGCGTGCCGACATCGTTGCCCTGGCGCATGCCCTGGGTCGGGTTGTGCAGTTCCCAGAACATGGCCAGCAGTTCACCGTAGCTCACTTTGCTCTTGTCGAAGACCACCAGCACAACTTCGGTGTGCCCGGTCAGGCCTGAGCAGACCTCTTCGTAGGTAGGGTTCGGGGTAAAGCCGCCGGCATAACCCACGACGGTACTGACCACACCCTCACGCTGCCAGAATCGACGCTCTGCGCCCCAGAAACACCCCAGGCCGAAAATGGCGAAATCCACATCTTCGAAGAATGGCCCGAGCAGCGGCGTTTCCTCGAACACGTAGTGGAACTCGGGCAGGCTCATCGGCGTTTCGCGGCCAGGCAGGGCCTGCTCCGCAGTGGGCATGACGTTTTTGTTCACCAGTATTTCCGAACGCAGGACCATGGCCGTTCCTCTGTGTCTATTCAGTTGGATAGCTTCAGGGCCATCGCCGACAAGTCCGCTCCCGATCACATGACCTGCGTGATCCTGGTGGGGACGGGCCTGCTCGCGATGTAGCCCGAATGGTTTCTAGTGTGCCCGAGGTTTGCGCCGCTGTCAGGCGGCTGGACCTCGCGGATAGCGTTGCAGGCGCTCTGCCAGCTCTCGCCCCGGAATAGGTCGGTCAAACAGATAGCCCTGCCCGATGTCACACCGGTGTCGACGCAGGAAACCCAGCTGCGCAGGGGTTTCAATGCCTTCGGCTACCACCTTCAGCTTGAGGTTGTGGGCCATGGCGATCACCGCCGAGGTGATTTCCATGTCGTCCTGGTTGTCGGGGATGTCCTTGATGAAGCTGCGGTCGATCTTGAGGATGTCGATCGGGAATTTCTTCAGGTAGCTGAGCGAGGAATAACCGGTGCCGAAGTCATCCATGGCCAGGGTCAGGCCCAAGGCTTTGAGCTCGTCGAGTTGCCGATGGGTGTCCTCACTGGCTTCGAGCAGCAACCCTTCGGTCAGCTCCAGCTCCAGTTGGTGCGCAGGCAAGCCTTCTTCCCTGATGATGCTGCTGATCGAGGCGACCAGATCAGGGTCGGAAAACTGCTTGGGCGACAGGTTGATCGCGACGTGCAGATTGCCAAGCCCTGCTGCACGCAGTTCGTTGCTCATGCGGCACGATTGGCGCACCACCCATTTGCCAATGGGGATGATCAAACCGGTTTCTTCGGCCACGCTGATGAACTGGTCAGGCCGGATCATGCCCCGCTCGGGATGGTTCCAGCGCAACAGTGCCTCCAGGCCCAGCAGCCGGCCGCTGCGCAGGCACAGCTTGGGCTGGTAGAACACGTCCAGCTCGTTCTGGGTCAATGCGCGGCGCAGGTTGTTCTCGACGAACAGTTTGTAGCTGGCTTCGGCGTTGAGGACCTCGGTGAACACCTGCACCTGGTGTTTGCCGTTGGCCTTGGCCTTGTGCAGCGCCAACCCGGCATTCTTCATCAGGCTGGTGGGGTCGGCACCATGCTGGGGAGCGCTGGCTAGGCCCACCGATGCCGTGACATTGATCAGCTGGTTATCGACGAACATCGGCTTGTCGAGGGTGCGCAACAATTGCTGGGCAACCCCCTGGCCGGCCTCCAGGCTGGTGTCGTCGAGCAACACGGCGAATTCGTTGCTGGCAAAACGGGCCAGGATACCGCCAGCATGCAGGCTGTTGCGCAAGCGCCTGGCCAGGCTGATAAGCAACTTGTCGCCCGTGTGATGGCCGAGACTGTCGTTGATGCGCTTGAAATTGTCGATGTCCACCAGCAGCAGACACATCGGATTCTGCACATCCCGGGCGAAGCATTCGTCCAGGCTGCGGATGAACGCCGGACGGTTGCCCAGGTTGGTCAGGTTGTCGGTGTAGGCCAGCCGCTCGATGCGCTGCTGGGCCAGTTTGCTCTGGGTGACGTCTTCGTAGATGCCGATGTAGTGGGTCAGCTCGCGGTTGTCACCATACACCTTGGAGATCGACAGCTGCCCCCAGTAGGGTTCCAGGTTCTTGCGCCGGCTCTTGAATTCACCCTGCCAGCTATTACCCATGGCCAGGCTCGAAGGCGAGTCGAACAGCAGCTCGTTGAGGTTCTCAAGGGCGGGCAGTTCACCCAGGTGACGCCCTTGCACTTCCTCGGTGCTGTATTGGGTGATGGCGGTGAAGCTCGGGTTCACATACTCGACCTGCCCATCCCGGTTCACCAGCAGGAAGGCGCTGGCGCTCTGCTCCACGGCACGTTGGAACAGGTGCAGCGCACTGGCCGCCGCGCGGCGGTTGTGATTGGTAATGACCTGGGCGAACTGGTCGGCCAGCTCGCCGGCAAAGGCGATCTCATCGGACTGCCAGGCCCGTGGCTGGCCGGCCTGTTCCAGGCACAACACGCCCACTACCTGGCCATCGACGCGAATGCTGGCATCGAGCATGGCCTTGTTGCCAGGCCCCAGGCTCTGCATCAACGCACGTGTACGGGGATCATGCCCAGCGTTGTGCGCATCGATCGCACGGCTGGCATGCAGGGCCTCGAGGTAATCCGGGAAATGGCTGGCGTCGATTGCCTGGAGTTGCCGGTGCGCTTGCACATCGCTGTACCAGGCGGTGATCGGCTCAAGCCGATGGCCTTCCAGGTGCCAGATACCGGCGCAGTCGATCTTGTAGATCTCACAGGCGCTACGGGTGATCAGTTCGGCGGCTTCGAGCAACGAGTTCTCGGCGCTGTAGCGTTGACGGGCCAGGCGCAGGATCAGGTCTTGCTGGCTGCGTACGCGCTCCAGGTGCTCGAGCTGCTCACGTTGGGCACGCTGGTTCAGTTGCAGGGCCAGTTGCAGGCGGTTGTTGCGTGACTCCAGGTCGCTGGCGGTCTCGCCCGTGTCTTCCGGGTGATCGTCCAGTACGCTCAGGTAGCCGCACAGCAACTGCCGGGCGTGCTGTTTGAAGGCTTCGCCGACCTCCAGCATGCGCACGGAAGCGCCTGGCGTGTGCAGGGTGTAGCGCACGCGGTAGTAGCCGCGTTGCGACAGTTGCAGCTGGATGTCGTCATGCAGCCGGTAGCGGGCCTCAGGTTCCATGAGGCTGGCGTAAGGGGCATCGACCAGCGCGCAGAGGTCACTGGCATGAACGCCGAACTGGCGCTCGCAGGCCGGGTCCAGGTAGAGCAACGACCAACTGGCTTCATTGAGCCTTTCGAAGCGCAGCATGCCCAACCGCGAGGGCACGGGTAACTGCGTGACGACCTCGCCCGTCACACGGTTGCCAGCATCGGGTTGGCTTTTCATCGAAAACTCGCTTGAAGAGGGAACGCGCGCGTTGGACCGCGTCGAATCTGGCAAGGTTGCATCATGTCCCTATAGCTGGCAAGCGGCCATGTACGAAGCTGTAACAAGGTTATCGGCCGAGGGTACGGAATCTGTAGGACGGCTGTTCAGAGCGGCTGTGCAACGATGATCGGCAACGCCGACGCGCACCGGGGCCATCATGTCCCCGCTCAGCGCCCACTTTGCGCCAGGCAAAAAAAGCCCCGTCAATCGACGGGGTTGAGGTACGAGCGTGGCAGCTCGAAAAAGAGACTGCCCCTCACCGGGAGGGGCAGTGCGCTGCCTTACAGCAGCATGGTGCGGATATCGCCCAGCACATCGCCCAGACGCTTGGTGAAGCGCGCAGCGGCAGCGCCGTTGATCACACGGTGATCGTACGACAGCGACAGCGGCAGCATCAGCCTGGGCTGGAAGGCCTTGCCGTCCCAGACAGGCTGCATGGTCGCCTTGGAGACGCCCAGGATGGCCACCTCAGGGGCGTTGACGATCGGCGTGAAGCCGGTGCCGCCAATATGGCCGAGGCTGGAGATGGTGAAGCAGGCGCCCTGCATCTCGTCCGCCGACAGCTTCTTGGTACGCGCCTTCTCGGCCAGTGCAGCCGCTTCGGCAGCCAGCTGCAGCAGGCTCTTCTGGTCGACGTTCTTGATCACCGGTACCAGCAGGCCGTCGGGCGTGTCCACGGCAAAGCCGATGTGCACGTATTTCTTGCGGATGACCGCTTTGCCGCTTGGTGCCAGCGAGCTATTGAAGTCTGGCAGTTCCTTGAGCAGGAAGGCGCAGGCCTTGAGCAACAGCGGCAGGACGGTCAGCTTGACGCCGGCCTTTTCTGCGACGGCTTTCTGGGCCACGCGGAAGGCTTCGAGCTCGGTGATGTCAGCCGAATCGAACTGGGTGACGTGCGGCACGTTCAGCCAGCTGCGGTGCAGGTTGGCAGCACCGACCTGCATCAGGCGGGTCATGGCCACTTCTTCGACTTCACCGAACTTGCTGAAATCGACCACCGGAATCGGCGGAATGCCAGCGCCGCCGGTTGCACCGGCAGCTGCCGGCGCTTCCTTGGCCTTCTGCATCATGGCCTTGACGTAAACCTGCACGTCTTCTTTCAGGATGCGGCCATGTGGGCCGGTCGCTGCCACGGCACCGAGCTCTACGCCAAACTCACGGGCCAGCTGACGCACGGCTGGGCCGGCGTGCACCTTGGCGTTGTTGCCGGCAGCCGGGGCGGTTGCGGCTGGCGCAGGGGTAGCGGCAGCCGGGGCGGCGGCAGGGGCAGCGGC
>NZ_DIMK01000034.1:0-13308 GCF_002425525.1 Pseudomonas sp. UBA5568
GACGCCGCCTTCGGTGACCGAGGGAGTGGCAGTCAACGTTGCAGTGGTGACATCGATGGTATCTGTAATTTCAGTAACCAACGGCCCTTGCGGTGGGGTTACTGTAATGCCACTGCCCCCGCTGGTACCGGTGACCGTTGTAGAAATCTGCCCACCATCAATGTAGGGCGTGTCATTCGGCGGGATCACGACATTGACACTGCCAGTGGTCTGCCCGGCCGGAATGACGATCACAGAGCCGTTGGCCAGCGTGATGACAAGGTCGCTGCCCGGTGCCTGGCCAACCGTAGCGGTATAGACAATGACGCCACCCGCTTCGCTGATCGATGGCGTGGCCCCGACCACAAGGGTGGTGGCAACCGCAGTGCCAGTTGTCGGCGCGGTGACCCGGTTGTCAGCGGTGGTTTGCGTTCCAGCCACTTCCACGGGGGCGGCCGCCGCTGCAAAACCAAGGCCTTCGGTAGGGAAGCCTATCGTGGGATCAACGCTGCCGGCCGTTTCTTCCAGCATGACGAAACTGTGGCCGCCACCTGCTGCACCGCCGCCCGCAGCAGTCGGACCGGCAGCTGTGGCTTCAAGATCGGTGGTCGGGTCAGCGCCTGCGGCGATCGCCTGTTGCAATTCTTCGACAGACGGCGCCGCCTGGGCAGCGGCCTGGCCCAAATCGGTACTGCTGTCAGGCGCGTCTGCGCTCCACTGGGTATCACGACCAAGGTCGAGCAATCGGCCATCTGCCAACTCCAGCGTCACCGCGCCACCCGGGCCGGTAAGGACCTGCTCACCCGCTAGAAGTCGATCGCCTTCTATGAGCACACGCCGGATGCCTTCAGGGGATACCGCGATAACCTGGCCGACAATACTTTTGACGATGGCTACAACGCTGCTCATTGGACTCTCCGTGTGACCCGCTGGGGTACTTCTGTGCCAGAGCGGCATCCGCAGCCACCTGAACAGGAATTATGTCGATGATCTCTTGACGCTTGATTGCGTCAATATTCCGTCTATGACGAAATGGAATTAGACTTATGCCAAACTATTGACCTTATATCGGCCATCCTAAACAATCACCAAGGTAATGTCACATTGATATTTTTACCTTAGCCAAGGGCCAATCAACAGCAAATGCGTTGCGTCATTAAAACAGCGCAATGGCACGGAGCACGCGGGCCCAGGTGATGACAGCAGCCATAAATCACATGCCTTTCAACCGTTCGTCGGGCTCAATAGGACCAACAGCGTCAATAGAAGGTCAATTTTGTTTATTGACGTCACATTTCCAAGACTCGTAAGCATAAACCTTGCCGATTACATGCCCGAGACGCCCCTTGATGTTGCCAATTTTCAGGCTGCTTCACCGTAGAATGAACGACGGCCGAATGCGCTAATCGTCTAAACAGGCCTTATCACGCGCCTGCGATTATCGGCCAGAGTCGACAACGGAAGTGGATTTACCTGGATGAATTTTACCTAACACGGGTCACACGAACGCCAGCAAACCAGCGCCTGATAAATGACATTGAGCTAGGCTGTAACGGCAGGCCTGACACATGTCGTTTCTCTGCGCCTTTCCCAGCATCCTGAAGCCTGGATTGCAGCGTGATTCAGAAATGAAACGTTTGTCTGCTGATCAGCGTCATGTAGTAAAGAGACCGATACAGTTGTTTACTCACCACCTAATTCAAGGCGACCATTGGCGACACACTGCATCGCTCGCTGCATGCCTACCGAGCGCCGACATGCATTGCCCCACTGAATGCCTGGGTTCGCTGCCATCGAATGATCGGCGGCCAGCTCATCCCCACCCACCACAAGGATGAAGAGAGCGCCGCGTGGAATCAGAAGTCAGTCGAGTCCAGCTCAACCATGACCCACGTAGTCAGCACGACGATCCTTTGCTGGATAGTCTGCTGAGCTTGTGTGTACTGCACCAGAAACCTGCCAGCCGGGTCATGCTTACCACGGGTCTGCCTTTGCCCGCACAGCGCCTGAGCCCCGAGCTGCTGCCCCGTGCGGCGGCCAGGGCCGGCCTGCAGGGCCGTCTGTTGCAGCGCAAGCTGGAGCAGATTCCAAGCATCGCCATGCCCGCGATCCTGTTGCTAAAAGGCGGACGCAGTGCCGTGTTGCTCGGGTGGGAAAACGAAGACACTGCACGGCTGTTACTGAGCGAAAGCGATGGCGGCGAAGTTCAGGTCAGTCGTGAGACGCTTCAGGATGACTACAGCGGGCGAGTGTTCTTCGCGCAGCCGCAGCACAAATTCGACGTCAACCATGGCAACCTGATCCCCCGAGCCAAATCCTGGTTCCGAGACACGCTGCTGCGCAGCAAGTGGCTGTACATCGATGCCATCGCCGCGAGCCTTGTGATCAACCTGATCGCCCTGGCCGCGCCACTGTTCGTCATGAACGTGTATGACCGGGTCGTTCCCAACCAGGCGACCTCGACCCTATGGGTGCTGGCGGTCGGTATCGCGGGCGCCTATATCTTCGACCTGATCCTCAAGGGCCTGCGCGGATTATGTCTGGACCTTGCAGGGAAAAAGACCGACCTGATCATTTCGGCGACACTGTTCGAACGTATCGTGGGCATGTCGATGAAGTATCGACCGGCCCGGGTAGGCAGCTTTGCCCAGAACATTCACGAGTTCCAAGGCCTTCGTGACTTCCTGGCGTCGTTGACACTGACTAGCCTGATCGACTTGCCGTTCACGGTGCTGATCCTGATCGTCATCGCGATCATTGGCGGACACTTGGTGTGGATCCCGATCATCGCCTTCCCACTGGCCTTGGGCATCGGCTATGCACTGCAGCGGCCGCTGATGGCGACCATGGAGCGGACCATGGCGCTGGCCTCGGAGCGCCAGTCGAGCCTGATCGAGACCCTGGCAGGGCTGGACGCAGTGAAGGTCAACAACGCCGAGAGCGAGCGGCAGTACATGTGGGAACAGACGCTCGGTACCCTCAGCCGGCTGGAATTGCGCGTCAAGGTACTGTCGAGCCTGGCCATGAACATCACTCTGCTCATTCAGCAGTTGGCAGGGGTGGCGATGATCTGCGTGGGTGTGTACCTGATCATCGACGGCAACTTGAGCATGGGCGGCCTGGTGGCGTGCTACATGCTCAGCGGCCGCGCCCTTGGGCCCTTGGGGCAGCTCAATGGCCTGTTGGCTCGCTACCAGCAAGCCAAGGTGACCATGGTGTCCACCGACCACATGATGGAGCTGCCACAAGAGCGCAACTTCGAAGAGCGCCCGCTCAGCCGTAGGGTATTGCAGGGCAGCGTGGAATTCCGCGGCGTGGATTTCACTTACCCCAACCAGCAGAACATGGCGCTGAAGAACATCAACCTGACCATCCGCCCTGGCGAGAAGGTAGGGATCATCGGGCGCAGCGGGTCGGGCAAGAGTTCACTGGCCAAGCTGATCGTTGGCCTATACGAGGCCGATGGCGGCTCATTGCTGGTCGACGGCGTGGATATCCGCCAGATCGACGTCAGCGAACTGCGCCACAACATTGGTTATGTGCCCCAGGACATTCAGCTGTTGGCGGGCACGCTGCGGGACAATCTGGTCAGCGGGGCCCGCTACATCGATGACGAAATGATCTTGCAGGCGGCCGAGCTTGCGGGCGTGCATGAGTTCGCGCGACTACACCCGGACGGCTACGAGCTGCAGGTAGGCGAACGTGGTCAGAACCTGTCCGGCGGGCAGCGTCAGAACGTGGCCCTGGGCCGTGCATTGCTGTTGAACCCACAGATCCTGCTGCTCGACGAACCCACCAGCGCCATGGACAACACCGGCGAAGAACGCTTGAAGCAGCGTTTGCAGGCCGTGGTGGAAAGCAAGACGGTACTGTTGGTGACTCACCGTGCATCGCTGCTGTCACTCGTGGACCGCCTGATCGTGATCGATCGCGGGCAGATCGTTGCCGATGGCCCGAAAGCGGCCGTCATGGATGCGTTGAAGAAGGGGCAGATCAGTGTCGCATAAGCTGGATTTCGGGCAACTCAAGGAAGGCCTGCGGCGTTACTTCAAGGGCAGCGATTCGTTGGGCGGTCAGCCGCTGCCCGAGGTCAACAAGGCCCTTATCGAGGATGCGCCGCGCGTGGTGCGCCTGACGATCTGGGGCGTCATCCTGTTCTTCGTGTTCCTGATCGTGTGGGCCAGCTTTGCGCCCATCGATGAGGTGACGCGTGGTGAAGGCAAGGCCATCCCGTCATCCAAGGTGCAGAAAATCCAGAACCTGGAAGGCGGCATCGTGGCGGAAATCTTCGCCAAGGAAGGTGAGATCGTCGAGGTGGGGCAGCCTCTGCTGCGCCTGGATGAGACCCGCTTCGCGTCCAACGTGGGGGAAACGGAAGCCGATCGGCTGTCCATGGCCCTGCGGGTTCAGCGCCTGAGTGCAGAGGTCGACGGCAAGCCGTTAGAGATCGACGAAGAATTGCGCAAGGCCGCACCTAGCCAAGCGGCCAGCGAAGAATCGTTGTACCAGAGTCGGCGCCAGCAGCTTCAGGACGAAATTGGCGGACTGCAACAGCAACTGGTCCAGCGCCAGCAGGAACTGCGCGAGTACAGCTCTAAGCGCGGGCAGTACGCCAACAGCCTTGAGCTGCTGCGTAAAGAAATCAGCATGTCGGAGCCTTTGGTCGCGACGGGTGCTATTTCCCAAGTGGAGGTGCTGCGCTTGCGTCGTGCCGAGGTTGAGAACCGTGGTCAGCTTGACTCCACGTCGCTGGCCATCCCCCGTGCCGAAGCGGCCGTTCGAGAAGTGCAGAGCAAGATCGAAGAGACCCGCGGTAAGTTCCGAAGCGAGGCACTCACCCAGCTGAACGAAGCCCGGACCGAACTGAACAAGGCGACCGCTACCAGCAAGGCGCTGGATGACCGCGTTCACCGCACCATGGTGACTTCGCCTGTGCGGGGTATCGTCAAGCAGTTGCTGGTCAACACCATCGGCGGCGTGATTCAGCCAGGCAGCGACATCATCGAGGTCGTCCCGCTGGACGACACGCTGGTCATCGAGGCCAAGATCCTGCCGAAGGACATTGCCTTCCTGCACCCAGGCCAGGAAGCCACGGTCAAGTTCACCGCGTACGACTACACCATCTACGGGGGACTCAAGGCCAAGCTTGAGCAGATCGGCGCCGATACCATCACCGACGAAGACAAGAAGACCACGTACTACCTGATTAAGCTGCGTACCGATCGCAGTCATCTGGGCACCGATGAAAAGCCGCTGCTGATCATTCCCGGGATGGTGGCAACGGTCGATATCATGACCGGCAAGAAGACCATCATGAGCTACCTGCTCAAGCCCATCATGAAGGCCCGCTCCGAGGCCTTGCGCGAACGCTGAGGGTGTGCCCGCACGGCCTTGCGTGCGGGCCCTCATTTCTGCAGGTCAGCGCTTATCGTGCGCCCAAGGGGCAGGCTCACCCACCAACTGCCCCTGAATGCCTCCTACACCCATTTCGCAGAGCACTGCGCGCTCACCTTCGGTTTCCACGCGCTCGGCCACCAGAGGCAGATCGATGCTGTGCGCGGCACGCTGGATCGCCTCGATGAACAAGCGTTTGTGCTGTTCATGGTCGATGTTACGGATGTAGCTGCCATCAATCTTCAGGTAAGCCAACCCAAGGTGGGACAGGTTACCGATCATGCTGAAACGTCCGCCAAAGCGTTGCAGTGCCAGGCCGAAGCCAAGGCTGTGCAGCCTTCGAGTCAATTTCTCCAACGCCGGCTGGTCAGGTAGCTGCTCTTCACCGATTTCGAACACCAGACGCGGCCCGAGGGCGACGTTCTGGCTGAGCAGTTCGAAAATGCGTTGCAGCGCCTGGGCGTCCGCCAAGGTAGCGGCGGAAAGGTTCAGCGCCAGCACCTGGTCGTGGCCACGCATGTGCGCCAGCACCTTCTGCAGCACCAGAAGGTCCAGCCTTGGCATCCAGCCAAAGCGCTCGAGCCAAGGGAGGAATCGACCGGCTGGAAGCGCCTCGCCTTGTCGATCCTTCAGGCGGGATATCACCTTGTGGTGCAGCACCTGCTGGGCGGTTGCACAATCGACCACCGGCTGGAAAAACAGCTCGAAGTGACCGTTGCTGAAGGCCTGGTCGAGGCGCTCATGCCAGTCGTGCTGGCTGTCGGCAGCCACGGCAGCGACGCCTTGCTCCAGGCAGACCCAACCCGGGGTTGGCTGGTTCTCCGCGCGTGCCAGGGCCTCATCAGCCAGTTTGAGCAACGCTGGAGGCGCGTCGCCCGGGCTGAAGGGGGCCAAGCCGATGCAGGCCACCGGTTGAATATCGGTGGCCCCCGTCTCATGCAGGCTCTGCAGCGTAGCCTCAAGCGCCTGGGCCAGCTGTATGGCTTCTTCATGCACCATGCCAGGTGCCAGCACGGCGAATTCACCACCCCGGCTGCGGGAAATCAGGTCGTTGGTTTCCGGGAAGCTTGCGCAGGCGCGGCGCAATTGCTCACCGACGGCTTGCAGCAACTGATCCGTGCGTTGGCCCCCCAGACGCGCGTTGAGGCCCGCCAGGCCTTGAACCCGAAGTAACAACAGGTAGCCTGCCCGTGCTTCCTCAAGGTTGCTGACCCGAGCATTGAGCTGCATTTCGAAATAGCGACGGTTGGACAGACCGGTCAAGGTGTCTTGATAGGACTCGGCGCGTAACCGCTCGCTGCGCTCGGCCTGCTCGGTGAACAGTGCCTTGAGCTTTTCGACCATCTGGTTCATGGCCTGGACGACGCGCCTGAGCTCGGGTGTGCGGGGCAGTTCAGGCAGGCTCAGGAATTCACGCCTGGCGATGGCATGGGACTGTTCGACCATGTAGTCCAGCGGCTTGAGCTGCCGGCGCAGCAGCAACGCCCCCAGAATGGCGCTGGCGGCACCACAGAGCAGTAGCCAGCCCAGGCTGCCCAACGCGCTTTGCCAGAGCTTGGCAATGGCGAACATGGGGTGACTGATGACCTCGACGCGTGCCGCCTGCTGCCAGCCACGGCTGACCAACGCATCGCCACCGGCAGCTTCCAGACCGATCAGGTGAACGAACCAACGGGGTACGCCCCCAGGGTCTGGTTCGGCATGGCGCTCGACGAGCACCGTATTGGAAGCCAGGTCCACCACTTTGATACTGGCGTAGTAGCCACTGTCGAAGATCGAACTCACCATCAGCTCGACCATGGCAGGGTCATCGATATTGGGCGTAAGCGACAGGGCCAGCGCAGTGGCTGCATCCTGTGCATGCGAGCGGAGCTGGTTGACATACTGGCTTCGCGAACTCTCCAGGCTGACCATGAAACTGCCGGTGAACGCCACTACCAGGAACAGGCAAATAGCCAACAGCAATTGTTTGAACAGTGACATCTGTGCTCCTTCAGTAAACCGGCTCGGCCGAGAAGCCTTCGGCCTGCATTTTTTTCAATAGGTCCTGCCAGCGCGACAAGCGCTTGGTGTCGCCGACTTTCTTGTTGCCACCGGCGCCTGTCAGCCATAAGCCTTCACCGTTGAAGGCATAGACGGGCAACAGGTCGGGGCGCTGGCTGGCCGGCTTGATCGCGTCCATCAGGCTGTCGAGCACCAACGGCTGCGCCTGGGGCGTTGAATAATAGGTCAGTACCATGTGTGCCCGGTTCTGTCGCAAGGCCTTGACGTAGGTGATCCGCAGTTTCTCGCTGGGGATGCCCATGCGCCTGAGGCTGAAGTACTTGGCGATAGCGTAATCCTCGCAATCGCCAGCCCCTTTTATCAGTGCTTGGACCGGTGTTGCCCAGTAATCGACCTCGTGCCACAGATCGATATCCTCGACGTAGCGCAATTGTTGGTTAAAGAACCGGTTGACCACCTGCAGACGCTCAAGCTCAGTCCCCTGCTTCTGGGTGGCCATGAGGTTCTGCCACGCATCGATTCGCGCTTTGCCCTCCCCCAATGGCCCGTACAGCGCTTGAGACTGGCGACTGATCTGGGCGAAATCCCAATCGGCATGCAAACCGCCCAGCAGCAGGCCACCCAGCAGCGCAGCCAGGGCAACTCGGTGCAGCACGGTTTTGAGCATCGGGGTGATCGCCACTGCCAAGCACTGTCCAGGCCAGTCGAAAGAAGCGATGGTGCGGCCTGACACCGCAAAAGACAATGGCACATCGCGATCATCGGCCTCTGTGTCGGAGTACGCCGGATCAACGCTTGCCGCGCGGGTCATGTCACTTCCTTTGCAGAGCAACTTCATCCACCATAGCCGCGCCCTGGGGCATGCCCCCAGTAGAGGCCAGCATTTGACACGTCATACCGCTATAACCGTGTCATTGGATCCAACTTTGGTAATCGTTTAAGGCAGGCGTTGCGTGGGCAACAAAATCAAACTGAGCAGCGTGTTGAACAGTGAACAGTTGCTGCCACATCTGGCCCGCGGCGTTATTGAAGAACGCGTGCGCAGTGCCATTCTCGAGGGTCGTTTGCCACCCGGAACGGCAATCAGGCAACAGGAGTTGGCGACACTTTATGGCGTCAGCCGTATGCCCGTGCGTGAGGCGCTGCGTCAACTGGAAGCGCAGTCACTGTTGAACGTGGAGCTTCACAAGGGCGCAGTCGTTGCGCCGCTGATAGGCGAGGATGCGGCAGATGCCTACGATTTGCGTGTTCTGCTCGAAAGCGAGGCGTTGCGTCAATCCATTCCGCTTCTGACGGCGCAAGACATCGCCAAGGCCCGCAGTTGCATCCAGCAACTGGAAAACGAAACACGACATGCCGAGATCGCTCGTCTTAATCGTGAGCTTCACATGGTGCTTTATAGCAAGGCAGCGAACCATAAACTGCTGCGCCTGATCGATAACGAATTGATGCAAGAGGAGCGGTTTCTACGCTTTCATCTTTCGTCGATGGGCCTGGGCAAGCTCACCCAAGACGATCACACGGCCTTGGTCGATGCCGCCAGTGCCAAACGTGTCAGCGATGCAATTGCGGTATTGGAGCAGCACCTCAACAGCGCAGCCGTGACCATTCGAAGGTACTTGGACAGCCAGCGCTCGCACTGAATGGCTTGGGGACCGACAGGTAGGTTGCAAAATCTCGCGCCGGGCGAAACAATGAGACTAATTATCATTTAAGCCCTGATAGCTGTGTCTCATGCCTAGCAACGATCTCGTGCAAAACCTCTACAGTGCTCATCATGGCTGGCTGCATACCTGGCTGCGCCACAGGCTTGGCAATGCGGCCGACGCTGCTGACGTGGCCCAGGATACCTTCATGCGGCTGTTGCAACGCCGCGAGCATCTGCAGATACAACAGCCCAGGGCGTTTCTGCGCACGGTGGCGCGCGGGTTGATCATCGACCACTGGCGTCGAGAGGAACTGCACAAAGCCTATCTGGAAGCGCTGGCGCTGGTGCCGGAGGCTAACACGCCCGATGTGGAGACCCGCGAGCTGCTACTGGAGTTGCTTGAACGCATTGCCAAGATGCTCGATGGCCTCAAGCCAAAGGTTCGCACTGCTTTCCTGCTAGCCCAATGCGAGGGCCTGCGGCATCAGGAAATTGCACAGCAGATGGGCGTATCGGTGAGAACGGTGGAGCGCTACATTGCCGACGCGCTTTATCACTGCTACCTGCTGCGCTACGAAGCGTAATGACACCGGTTATGCCTAGCCCTCATCCCGACGCCAAGACGGNNCAGACAAGCCATCCAGTGGATGCTGAAACTTCGCCACAGTGGTGAGGATCCGGCTTTGAACGAGCGTCTCGCGCAGTGGCGCTCCGAGGCTGCGACCCATGAGCTGGCCTGGCAACGCGTGCTGCATTTGGAACAGGACCTGGACCTGCGCCACGTACCCGCTGCGGGGGTTGCGCTGCAGACACTGGAGGCCAGTCATCGGCGCCTTGAGCGGCGACAGGCGTTGAAGCTGCTGGGCACCGTTGCCGTGTTCGGATCGGCAGCATGGCTGAGCAAGGACTTGAGTGTAGTACAGGCCTGGTCATCCGACTACGCGACAGCCACGGGTGAGCGCAGAGACGTGACCTTACCCGACGGCTCTCGGCTACAACTCAATACCCGAAGTGCCGTGGACGTGGCCTTCAACAGGCAGCAATTGTCGATCGACCTCAAGCGGGGTGAGGTCATGCTGGACTGTCGACAGGCAGCTCCTGGACAACCTCCAGTCACTCTGCGCACGAATACCGCAGCGTTGCAAACCGTCGGGGGGCGCTTCGTGGGGCGTATCGAGGACGATTGCCTACGGGTGGTCGTCAGTGAGGGGCGAGTATTCACTCGCAGCCAGAGCACCGGCCTGATCCAATGGCTCGAGCCAGGTGGAGAATGGCGCGTCACCGCCAGCGGTGCCGAGCAGGTGACGCCTTCAGGGATGGACGCGATGGCCTGGACCGAAGGCCTCATCGTGGGCAAGAACATGTTGCTCAGGGATTTCCTGACGCAGATCAGCCGATACCGCCGCGGTTATCTCACCTGCAGCGATGACATTGCTGAGCTCCGTTTGTCCGGGGTATTCCGCCTCCAGAATCCAGAACATCTCCTGCAATTGCTGCCCACCACGCTTCCCGTTCAAGTTCGTCATTTAACGCGATGGTGGGTGCGCGTGGAAGCGCTGGGTCGTGCCTAGACTTTGGTGAACAAAGCCTGCTCCTAATGTGTCGGGTTTTGGCCGCGTAACCGGCTAGATCAGTGAGAAGAATCTCCTGCACATTTTACGGACCCTTTCATGTCAACCAACCCGGTAAAACTGTACGCCTTTGGCGCGAATGATTTTCGACCTGTCTTGCACTCAGATTTGCTAAGCAATGCCATCCGCGCTGCCTTGCTGGGTACGGCGCTTGGATTGGCCATGGTGCCTGGCATCACACTCGCCGCTGATGCCTCACTGGTCAGCTCGACTTATGCAATTGCGCCTGGGCCCCTGGATGAAGTGCTCAATCAATTTGCTCGTCAGGCGGGCATCACGCTTTCCAGTACGCCGGCACTCACGCAAGGCTTGCAGTCCAGAGGCCTTCACGGACAGTACTCGGCTGAGCAGGCGTTAGGGGTGCTGTTGGCAGGAAGCGGCTTGACGGCGTTGGATCAAGGAAACCGGACCTTCATCGTACAGGCTCAGCCAGCGGAAGCTGCGCTGGCGTTACCCGATACGGACATTCGAGGTTTCACCCTGGGCAATGCCTTGGGGAGCATGGAGGGTTATAACGCCACCCACAGCCAGGTCGCTACTAAAAGCAGCTTGGCACTGGTAGAGACATCCCAATCGGTTTCGGTGGTAACCCGGCAACAGATCGACGACCAAGGTTCTCAAACCGTCGCCCAGGCCATGCGCTATACCCCAGGGGTGATGACCAACCCCTATGGCGCGACGCACCGGTATGACTACGTGGCCATGCGAGGTTTCAATGACGGGTCGGTGGATAACATCTACGTAGACGGCCTCAAGTCCATGGGGGACAACGGCACCTACAGCACGATGCAGGTCGACCCCTATTTCCTGGAACGGATCGATGTCTTGAAAGGGCCTTCTTCGGTCCTTTATGGCCGTAGCTCACCGGGTGGATTGGTCGCACTGACCACCAAAAAGCCCGTGTTCACCGCTTTCCATCAAGTTCAAGCGTCGGTTGGTACCCAAGGTCAGCGCGGGCTGGGCTTCGACACCAGCGGCCCGTTGGATGCAGACAAGCGTATTGCCTATCGCCTGACCGGTTTGGCAGACGCTTCGGATACTCAGTTCGATCACAACAAGGAAGAACGCTACGCCATCGCTCCGTCGCTTAGCATCGATTTCAGCGAAGACACATCGCTGACCCTGCAGGCCTACTTGCAGCATGATCCAAACGGGGGGTATCACGGCGGTAATCCTGCAGACGGGATGCTGAGCAAGCGTAATGGGGTACGCCTGTCGGATCACTTCTTCGAAGGGGAGCCGGGCATCGACAATTACGAGCGCACCCAGCAGTCGTTCAGTTACCAGTTCGAGCATCGCTTCAACGATGTATTTACCGCGCGGCAGAACTTCCGCTACCAGGACTCGGACGTATCGATGGACCAGGTGTATTCGGCAGGTTGGGCAGATGCCGACAGTACCGTCCTCAACCGAGCTTACACCGGGGGTGATGAGCGGCTGCACTCCTACATCATCGACAACATGGTCCAGGCTGAATTCTTCACCGGCATTGCCAAGCACACCCTGCTGCTGGGCACGGATTACCAGCGCCGCAAAGCCGATGTCTCGTGGCGTTATGGCACTGTAGATCCGCTGGATGCGGCTAACCCGCAGTATGGTAATGGCCACCTGCAGGTGCTCGGTGAAAACCGATACCAACGCCGGTTGCAACAGACGGGTGTCTATCTGCAGGATCTGGTGGAGCTGGATCAATGGCGCTTCTCACTGGGCCTGCGCCAGGATTGGGTCAAGGTATCCGAGGAAAATCGTGATACCAATACCAGGGTCAGTGACAAGCGTTCCAACTTCACGACTCGCGCTGGGGTGCTCTATCTCTTCGAGAATGGCCTGGCGCCGTATGTGAGCTACTCCGAGTCCTTCAACCCGAATACCGTATCCGATCAAGACGGAAAACCGCTTGCTCCTACCGAGGGCACTCAGTGGGAAGCCGGTATCAAGTATCAGCCACCTGGTAGCGACAACCTATACACCGCCTCTGTGTTCCGTATCGAGCAGGAGAACCTGGCCTCCAAGCAACCGGATGAAGACTTCTACAGGCCTGTCGGTCAAGTGCGCTCGCAAGGGTTGGAGTTGGAAGCGCATGTGCAGGTCACTGATAACTTGAAACTGCTGGGTGGCTATACCTACACCGACATCGAGTACTCGAAATCGATGCCTAGCCTTGTATCCAGCGGTCTGGACAACAAAGGCAATTCGCCTACCCAAGCCCCGGAGCAAATGGTCTCGCTGTGGGCCGACTACAACTTCCGGCAAGGCGCGCTCGACGGGCTTAGGTTGGGCGGCGGCGTGAGGTATGTGGGGCATAGCTGGGCAGATGCAGAGAACAGCCGCAAGGTGCCTTCCTACACGTTGGTTGATGCCTCGTTGGGCTACGACATGGGTAAGCTGGGTCTGAAGGGCTTGGATGTTCGTCTGAATGCCAACAACCTGACCAATCAGCGATACATCACCTCGTGCGCCAGTTTGAATTACTGCTACATGGGCGAAGAGCGTAATGTGAGCGCCACAGTGAGCTACCAGTTCTAAAGCGCACAGCGGGACAACCGCTTATCAGAAGCTAGTCATTGGGGGTGTTTAAACCCCCCAAAAGAAAAAGCCCCTGTCTGCAGCGCAGACAGGGGCTTTTTTGTTTGAATCTTGACGATGACCTAC
>NZ_DIMK01000065.1:0-18092 GCF_002425525.1 Pseudomonas sp. UBA5568
GTCGCGCAGGCGACCGTTGTCCACGTGGACCAGGCTCCAGGGTAGGTGCCGGCGCTGCGCCACGCGGCTGGCATGACGCACCAAGCGCTCGGCCTGGTCATCGCCATCCACACCGACCAGCAAGCGCCCACGCAGCGCTGGCGCTGCAGCGCCGCCTTGGCGATAGCCCTGGGCCGCATCGGCATCGACCTGGGCGGCAGCGGCCTGCATGGCCAGTTCGCGCAGCGCGCTGAGGTTGCGCTGGGAAAAGAATGCGTCGATGGCCGCGCGCGCTTGCTCAGGCACATACACCTTGCCTTCGCGCAAGCGTTCGAGCAGGTCGCGCGGCGGCAAGTCCACCAGCAACAGGTCGAACGCTTCGTGCACCACCCAGTCCGGCACCGTTTCACGCACCAGGACACCGGTGATATCGCGCACCCTGTCGTTGAGGCTCTCCAGGTGCTGGACATTGACCGTGGTGTAGACGTCGATGCCGGCGGCCAGCAGTTCCTGCACATCCTGCCAGCGCTTGGCGTGGCGGCTGCCCGGTGCGTTGCTGTGGGCCAACTCGTCTACCAGCACCAGGCTGCCCGGGGTACCGAGCACCCCATCCAGGTCCATTTCGTGCAAGGTCACGCCCCGGTAACGGGTGCGTAGCATCGGTTGCTGGCGCAAGCCTGCCAACAGGGCCTCGGTTTCGGCACGGCCATGGGTTTCGACCACGCCTACCAGTACCGGGCGGCCCATGCGCTGCTGGGCATGGGCGTGCGTGAGCATGGCAAAGGTCTTGCCGACACCGGGCGCGGCGCCAAGAAACACCTTCAGCCGGCCTCGCCCTGGCTGGGGGAAATTCGCCAGCAGCGCATCGGCGCGGTCGGAGTCACTCATGGGATTTCCTTCACAGCAAGGGTCACAGGCCCTGGCCCGAACGGCTCGTCTTTTCCAGCGCCTGGTTAAGGGCCAGGACGTTGACCACCGCAGGGCCCACCAATGGGCGCAGCGTGGCGGCTTCGAGCAGACTCTGCAAGCGTTCGACGGGTAGATGCCGGGCGGCAGCTACCCGTGGCAATTGATACGCCACGGCCTGCGGCGGCAAGTGTGGATCCAGCCCACTGCCCGAGGTCGTGACCAAGGCCAAGGGGACCGGCCCCTGCCCTGGCCGGTACAACGCACCCGCCTGTGCCTGGACACGCTGCATCAACGCGGGATTGCCAGGGGCAAGGTTGCTCGCGCTGCTGGCCACGGTCGCGAAATCACCTGCCGAAGGACGGGAATGAAACCAACCGTCACCCTCGAAGCGCTGGGCGATCAAGGCAGAGCCGCGCACACGCCCCTGCTCGTCTTGCACCAGGCTGCCATTGGCCTGGTAGGGGAACGCCACCTGGGCAATACCCGTGACTGCCAAGGGGTACAGCGCACCTGTCAGAAAGGTCATCGACAGGAGCAGACTCAGGGCCGGGCGTAGGTATGCAGTCATGATGGCCTCCTCAGACCAGGTGCAAGGCGTTGAGCAACAGGTCGATGACCTTGATGCCGGCAAACGGTACGATGATGCCGCCCAGTCCGTAGATCAGCAGGTTGCGCTTGAGCAGCTGCGCAGCGCTGGCAGCCTTGATCTGCACCCCACGCAGGGCCAACGGAATGAGCACGACGATGATCAGTGCGTTGAACACGATGGCAGACAGGATGGCGCTCTGCGGGCTTGCCAGCTGCATGACATTGAGCACGCCCAGCTGCGGGTAAATCACCGCAAACAAGGCTGGCAATATGGCGAAATACTTGGCCACGTCGTTGGCGATGGAAAAGGTGGTCAGCGCCCCACGGGTGACGAGCAGCGCCTTGCCAACCTGCACCACGTCCAGCAGCTTGGTCGGATCACTGTCCAGATCGACCATGTTGGCCGCCTCACGGGCAGCCTGGGTACCGTCGTTCATGGCCATGCCCACATCCGCCTGGGCCAGGGCTGGCGCGTCGTTGGCACCATCGCCGCACATGGCCACCAGGCGCCCGTCTTGCTGCTCCTGGCGAATGCGCGCCAGTTTTTTCTCCGGTGTAGCCTCGGCCAGCACATCGTCCACGCCTGCTTCGGCCGCGATCGCGGCTGCCGTGAGCGGGTTGTCGCCAGTGACCATCACGGTCCTGATGCCCAGTTTGCGCAGTTCGGCAAAGCGTTCGCGAATGCCAGGCTTGACCACATCCTTGAGGTGAATCACGCCCAACAGGCGCTTGTCGACGCAGACCAGCAGCGGCGTACCGCCTGACTGGGCGATGCGCTCTACCTCACGGGCAAGGGCTGGCGGCATGTCCGCGCGCGGCATATCGACGAAGGCAAGGAGCGCATCGACGGCGCCTTTTCGATAACGATGTGCCCCCAGGTCGATACCAGACAGGCGTGTCTGGGCAGTGAAGGCCACCGGTTGGTAGTGCCCGGCCGGCGGTTCGACGAAATCATGAAGCTGATGCAGGTACTCGACGATCGACTTGCCCTCTGCCGTGTCGTCGGCCAGCGAAGCCAGCAAAGCCCCCTCCCCCAGCTCACGGGCCGTCACCCCGGGCGCAGCGTACAGTGCGCTGCAGCGGCGGTTACCGAAAGTGATGGTACCGGTCTTGTCCAGCATCAAGGTGTGCACATCGCCTGCGGCTTCCACGGCGCGCCCTGAACGGGCGATGACATTGAGGCGCACAAGGCGGTCCATGCCGGCGATGCCGATGGCCGAGAGCAGGCCGCCGATGGTGGTGGGAATGAGTGTGACGAGCAACGCCGCCAGGAAGATCAGCGGCAAGCTGCCCCCAGCGAAGTGAGCAAAGGGTTGCAGGGTCACCACCACGATCAGAAACACCAGGGTCAGGCCGATCAACAGCATGTCCAGGGCGATCTCGTTGGGCGTTTTTTGCCGGCGCGCGCCCTCGACCAGGGCGATCATGCGGTCCAGGGTGGAATCACCAGGGTTGCTGGCGATGCGGATCAGCAGCCAGTCCGACACCAGACGGGTATTGCCGGTCACCGCCGAACGATCGCCGCCTGACTCGCGAATGACGGGCGCGGATTCCCCGGTGATGGCTGCCTCGTTGACGGCAGCGATGCCTTCTATCACCTCGGCGTCGGCGGGGATCATCTCCCCAGCCTCGACCCGGACGACATCACCCTTGCGCAGGGACGCGGCCGGGACGTTGTCGAAGCTGCCATCCGGGTTGCGCCGCCTGGCCGAGAGCCCCTGGCTGCCGGCTTTGAGGCTGTCGGCACGGGCTTTACCCCGGCCTTCGGCAAGGGCCTCGGCGAAGTTGGCAAACAGCACGGTGAACCATAGCCAGGCGGCGATCTGCACCGCAACGCCTGGGGTGACGCCATTGGCTGGGGTCAGGCACAGCACGGTGGTCAGTACGGCCGTGATGGCCACCACCAGCATGACAGGTGAGCGCTTGAGCTGACGCGGATCGAGCTTGAGGAACGCCTGCAGCAATGCCGGCCGCCACAGCGCGGCCAGCCGCGTCTGGGCTGCTGCGTCTGGTTGGGCCTTGATCTCTGGAATGGGCATGTTCATGGTCATCTCTCAATAGGCCTGGCTCAAATGGTCGGCAATCGGCCCCAAGGCCAAGGTCGGGAGGAAGGTCAGCCCGCCTACCAGCAGGAGGGTCAGCAGCAGCAGGAAGGTGAACAGTGGCCCATGGGTGGGGAAGCTGTTGGGGCCTTGAGGTGCCTGTGGCTTGGCTGCCAGGCTCCCTGCCAGCGCCAGGATTGGCAGGATGTAACCAAAACGGCCGATCAGCATCGCCAGACCGATCATGAGGTTGTGAAACACCGTGTTGGCGCCAAAGCCTGCGAAGGCTGACCCGTTGTTGGCGGCCCCGGAGGTATAGGCATACAGCAACTGGCTGAAGCCATGGGCACCGGGGTTGCTGACCGCTGTGGCCGGCCCTGGAAGGCTGGCAGCGACGGCGGCCAGTACCAGCACGCCGACCGGCATCACCAACAAGGTCGCCACCAACAGTTGCACCTCACGGGCTTGAAGCTTCTTGCCCAGGTACTCCGGGGTGCGGCCGATCATCAGCCCGCAGAGAAACACCGCGATCAGCACGAACAACAACATGCCGTACAGGCCCGCCCCGACGCCGCCGAAGATGACTTCGCCGACCATCATGTTGACCATGGCCACCATGCCGGTCAGTGGGTTGAGGCTGTCGTGCATGGCATTGACCGAACCGTTGGAGGCGGCCGTGGTGGTGACCGTCCACAACACCGATCCGGTGGTGCCAAAGCGACTTTCCTTGCCTTCCAGAGGGGCTGCCTGCTCTACCTCGCTGGCGTGCAGCGCTGGGTTGGGCTGATGTTCGGACCACAAGGCCGAGGCGCCGCCGACCAGAAACAGTGCAAGCATGCAGGCCACAATGGCGCGGCTCTGGCGCAGGTCTTTCACGTAATGGCCGAACATGAACACCAGAGCCACGGGAATCAGGATGATCGCCGATACCTCGAACAGGTTGCTCCACGCTGTCGGGTTTTCAAACGGATGCGCCGAATTGACGCCGAAGAAGCCGCCGCCGTTGGTACCCAGCTGCTTGATCGCAATCTGGCTGGCTGCCGGGCCGAGCGGGATCAACTGCTCGGCCCCTTGCAACGTCAGGGCATGGGCATAGTCGCTGAAGGTCTGTGGCACGCCCTGCCAGACCAACAGCAGCGCCAGCAGCAAGGACATGGGCAAAAGCCCATAAAGCGTGGCCCGGGTCATGTCCACCCAGAAATTGCCCAGGGCCGCACTGCTGCGACGGGCGATACCACGGCACAGGGCTACCAGCACGGCCAGGCCCGTGGCAGCACTGACGAAGTTCTGCACGGTCAGGCCGAGCATCTGGTTCAGGTAGCTGATGGAGGCCTCACCACTGTAGGCCTGCCAGTTGGTGTTGGTCACGAAACTGACCGCGGTGTTGAAGGCCAGCGACCACTCGAGACCGGGTAAGCGCTGCGGATTCAACGGCAGAAGGCCTTGGCCCAACAGCGCGCCGAACAGCAGGAGGAACCCAACCAAATTGAAGATCAGCAGCGCCAGGGCATAGTGGCGCCAGCCCTGTTGCTGCGATGGGCAAACCCCAGCCAGCCGGTAGCAGGCATTTTCGATCGGTCCCAGTAATGGCGTAAGCCACGTGCGCCGGCCCTCCATGACATTGAAGTAGAACCTTCCCAGCCAAGGGGCCGGTAGCAGGACTATGGCGAAGAAGGCCAGCAGCAAGGCGATATCGTAGGCATGCATGGGCGACCCCTTAACTGCGATCGGCGCGCAATAGCGCCGTCAGCAGGTACACCGCCATGGCCACCGCGATCAGCAGTGACAACCCTTCGAGCACGTTCATGAATGATTCCCCGTTGATGCGGCAGTGGCCGCTTTACGGGGATTTTCGGTCAGGCCAGCGTAAAGGCTCGAGATCGAAGCGGCAGGCCTGGCATAAAGAACACGTAAAGAAAGGTGTTCGGCCAGGCAGCAGGGCTAGGCAGTCGGGGTGGGCTGCACGTTGCGACTCCAGTCCAGCAGCAGGCTGTAGCCTATGGCCAATAACGTCGGGCCAATGAACAGGCCGATGAAGCCGAAGGCAATCAAGCCGCCGAACACGCCGAGCAAGACGATCACCAGCGGTAGGTCTCCGCCACGGCTGATCAGGTAGGGCTTGAGCACGTTGTCCACGCCACTGATGACGAAGGTGCCCCAGATGCCCATGAAGATCGCCATGCCGTACTCACCCTTCCATACCAGCCAGCCGGTCACCGGCAACCAGGCCAGCGGCGGGCCCATGGGGATCAGGCTGAGCATGAAGGTGACCAACCCAAGCACGATGGCACCCGGCACGCCTGCGATGAGAAAGCCGATCAAGGCGAGCAGGGCTTGCGCCGCCGCCGTACCGATCACGCCGTTGACGACCCGTTGTACCGTGCCGGCTACCAGGTTCAGGTAATACTCGGCACGCTCGCCAGTCAGCCGGTGCAGCAGCCGCAGCACGAACGCCGAGAGCCGCGGCCCGTCGCGATAGAAGAAGAACACGAAGACCAGGCTCAGGGTGAGTTCCAGCACGCCACTGCCGATCTGCGCGCTGCGGGCCAGCAACCAGTTACCCACTTGCCCCAGGTAGGGTTTGACCGACGCCAACAGCGCAGCGCCCTGCTGGTCCAGCGACGACCACCAGCTGGCCATGCGTTCGCCTACCAACGGGATGTCGATCAGCCACACGGGCGCATCCGGCAGGCCATCAACCTGCACATCACGCACGAACAAGGTCGCATCACGAATGTGGTCAGCCAGGTTGAAGCCCAGCCAGACCAAAGGCAGCGCCACGATGAGGATCCAGGCGCTGGTCAACAGACCGGCGGCGAGGGTTTCGCGTCCACCCAGCACGCGGGTGAGAAAACGCATCAGGGGCCAGCTGGCGAATGCGAGGATGGCCCCCCACAGCAGCGCCGAAATGAAGGGGGCCATGACCCACAAGCCGGCGCCCAGCAATGCCAGCAACAGGATCTGGATCAGCAGGCGGTCATTTTCAACCATGGTCTTGCCCGTCAACGAATCAGTTCGAGGTGCAGGCCATCGGTGGGCGAGTCGCCGACTTCCAGGCGAGCGCTGCGTACACCGGCCTTTATCAGCGCTTCACGCCAGGCCTCGGCCTGGGCGCCGCTGAGGGTGGCGCGCAAGGTGCTGTCCAGGTTGAGGCTGCGTGCAAGCAGGGTTGCCCAGGCCGGCTGCGGGTCGCTCAAATCAGGATAATCAAGCTTGCCGGTGTCACGCATCTCACGCAGCACGGTTGCAGCCGTGGGCAGCAGCTCACCCAACGGGTGGGCTGCGACGAACTCCTCCACATGCAGGTAGGCCCGCCGGTTGCCACGGGTCACGCTGTAGAGTGCGACCAACGTATCAGCCTGGTCGGCAGAGCGGCGTAGCAGGATGAACGCCTGGCGCTCATCGCCACCATTGAGCCGAGCATTGGCAAAGACTTCGTTGGCCCACAGGCTGGCCTCGCCACAATCGCGGCCTTGGCACCAGAACAACGGGTACCCGCCTTCTTGCTGCAAGCTCTCGCGCGCGCGCGTGAACGCCTCCCGCGCAGAGCGCTCAACCGGCAGTTCATAGGTCGTGGAGCTGACCTGGCCACGGCTCTCGACTTTATCCTCCACCCGCAGACGGCCGCTGATCTTGCGCAGTGGCCCCAATGGGTAGACGCGCTCCTGCTCCACGGCCGGGCGCTGGTCGACAATCTTGGCGTCCACTGGCACGGGCAGGCTGCCGGCCCAGAGCGTAGAGCTGGCGAGCAGCGTACCGGCGGCCAGCAGGCAACGCCAGGCGACAGGCGCAGTCATAGGCAAACCACGCGGCGCCCGGCGTCAAGGTGAAGCATGTACATGTCTGGCAATTGCATGGTTGTCTCCCTGATCAACCCGCCAAGCCTCGACACTTGTCCGGTGCAAGTCAAGCAAAGCCAAAGAAGCGATTGAAACAGTCTGCTACAAGCGTTGCGCCCTGCTCATCGTTCAGGTGTAGGTGATGGCCACCGGGCAAGGTCACCTGTTCAAAGGGTAGCTGCTCAAGCAGCCCTTCGCGACGTGCCAGCATGCCCTGCGCTGCCACCACCAGGCAGCCGGGGCACTTGACGTGTCGCACGTAGGCCATTGCCTGGCCTTGCGTCAGGCGCACTGGCGAGGGCAAAGTCAAGCGGCTGTCGCTGCGCCAGCTGTACCCCCCGGCCACGGGCATCAGCCCACGCTGGGCCAGCAGCTCGGCCGCTTCGCGGCTCACCGCCACCATGCCCTTCATGCGTGCCTCCACGCCTTGGTCCTGCGTGCTGTACACCGACTTGCGCTTGGTATCGAGGCGCATCTGTGCACGCAGCGCCATCCCCAGGCGCTCGGGGGCGTCCTGCTCTTCGCCGGTGGGCGGGATGAGGCCATCGATAAGTGCCAGGTGGCTGACGCGCTCGGGCAGTGCGGCGGCCAGTTGCACGCTGATGATGGCGCCAAGCGAATGGCCCAGCAGCGCGAACTGCTCCCAGCCCAGTTGCTCGGCTGCGCGCACGATGTCGTAGGCGTAGTCGGCCAGCGCGTAGCCGGCACCCGGCGGGCGATGCTGCGAATGGCCATGACCGGCCATGTCCAAGGCCACTATGCGCAGGCCCTGAAGGCGAGGCGCGAGACGCGCGAAGCTGTTGGCGTTGTCCAGCCAGCCGTGCAACGCAATGACCGGCAGGCCGTCCTCGGGGCCGAACACGTGGCCGGCCAGTTCGATATGGCCAAGATTCAAGCGTATGTCTTCGACCTGCACGTTCATGCCTGCCCCCACCTATCGAACAGGCCCTTGATCAGGCTGGCGGTATCTTCCGGGTGCTCCAGCGGGAACATGTGGCCACCCGGAACGCTGTGGTATTCCCCCTTCGGTATGCCCCGCACCGCCAAGGCATGATGGCGGCGCACTACGGTACTGGCCTGGCCACGGACCATGGCCAGCGGCAGGCGCAACTGCCGGACAGGCGCAGGGTTCAGGTGGGGTACGTTGCGATAGATGCTGATTTCGGTAGCAGGATCGAAGCGCAGGGACAGCGTGTGCTGCTGCTCGTGCAAGCCATGTTCGACGTAGGCATCCAGGCAGTCGGGGTCGAAGTGGCGGAACAGTGATCGGCTGGCGAAATACGCGCGGGCACTGAGCCGATCTTCGAATTCGGCGCGCCGCCCTAGCGTCCGACCGGCTGGGGTAATGCGGTCGATCAAGCCCAGGTGCTTGGCGGCGCGCAGCAGCAACTGGTCTGCGCGGGTCAGCACGGGCGAGTCGAGCATGACCACGCCCCGGTAAAGTTCTGGTCGGCGCAGGGCGGCATGCAAATGCAGAACACCCCCCAGCGAATGCCCCACGCCCCAAACGGGGTCGGGCTGCTGCTCAAGATGGTACAACAGCTCGTCCACCAGGCTCTGCCAGTTGGCGTCCACCGGAAACCGCGGGTCATGGCCGTGCTGGGGCAGGCTCTGCACGTGGTAGTCCGGCGCCAGGGCGGCGAACAGCTTGCCGTAGGTGGCCGACGGAAACCCATTGGCATGGGCAAAGAATATCGGTTGCGGCATGGCGGGCTTCCGGGCGCAGAGAATGGCCCATTGTGGGTGTCCACCAGGGCTCAGGCAACGTTCGGAAAGGTCATCGGCAAGGGCGATCAGGTCATGCCGATCGATCAAAGCTGCCCAGCGAGCGTCGCAGGCACGCCTTGATGAAGACTTGATGGCTTTCCAGCGTCTCACGGGCCAGACGCTGGTCATCAGCGTCCAGCTCCAGCCTGCGCAATGCCAGGCAGCTGGTTTGCATCAGATGGGCCACGCGGGTGCAGGCTTGCTGCAAGGCGAGCAGCTCCTGCTCGGCCTGCTGACGTCGATTTTCCTCAAGCGCCGTGTCCGTCTGGATCTTGCGCATCAGGTGGTAGAACTTGGCGTCGGCGACCTCCCGCAGCAAGCTGTGCTGGGCGTGATCCAGGGCGATGCCTTGCTCGACCTTCTCAGTGGTGGTTTGCAGGTCCAGCGAGCACAACAATTTCCACATTTCGCCCGTCATCGACCCAACCTTGTACATGTCCTTTGTGGCAAAGCTAGCAAACCGCAATCGATTAAAACAACTGACAAAAATGCCAGTTGCCTCCCTTGCAAACCCGCTTGGCAAAGCCACGGCAGGCAATCAGCGGGACATGTGCAAGGCCCGTAGCGTCATCAGGCCTGCCAGGGGCCAATCACCCTCAAGTTCCGCCAGGCTGGCAGTGCCCATGGCGGCTGGCCGCTGCAGGTGACCGTGTTCGAGCAGCCCGACCAGGTGCCCGACCAGTGGCTGGTGGCTGACCAACAGCACGTGATCAAGGCCAAGGCGCTCGATCTGGCCGATCGCGTGTTGCACATCGCTCTCGGGGGTCAGCCACGGCACCGTGCTTACCGGCTCGCTCAACCCCAATGCCTCATGAACCAACGCAGCGGTCTGCTGCGCCCGGACATAAGGGCTGGCAATGATCGCCTGCAATGGCTTGCCTGCCAGGTGTGCGGCGCTGTGCAGCACCTGCTCGCGACCATGCGCGGTCAAGCGCCGCTCGGCATCGCGGGTGGCTCGCGGCTCGGCTTCGCCGTGGCGCAACACCCACAGGTTCACAGCTTGGGCTCTTGGTCAGGTTGGGCAGGCTCAGGCGCGCGCGCCACGTGGGGCGCCTCGCCGTCGGCCGGGCGTGGTGCTGGCCAATCGGCAAACGGCCAGGGTTTCTGATCCGTGTGGAAGGTGCCGAAACGTCCGATCTGTGCCAAGTACTGGCTCAGGCTATCGCCAAGGTCCATCACGCTGGCGCTGGGGGCGCCGTAGATCAGCCGATAGATCAACTGGATCACCACCAGGCCTGCGAGCACCAACTCGGCCAATTGCCAGACCACCAGGAAAATCAGCATCCAGACCACACGCAGGATGAGGGACTCGCGCTGGGCGTGTTCAGGGGTATCGTTCATGTGTCGCTCCTTGCCGTTTTGCCAGGGTTATCCGGGCTCAGTTGAAGCCGCTGGTGGAAATGAAATCGACATCGGTCTTCGGCTCGGCGCTCATCAGGTGCTCGATCACCTGGTTCAACGTGCGGCCTTCGAACAGGATGGCATGCAGGCCAGCGACCAGGGGCATGTACACCTGCGCCTGCTGGGCCTTGGCCTTGAGCACCTTGAGGGTATTGACCCCCTCTGCCACTTCCCCCAGCCGACTCACGGCCTCATCCAGGCTCAGCCCCTGGCCGAGCGCGTAGCCCACCTGGTAGTTGCGGCTCTTGGGCGAGGAACAGGTGACGATCAGGTCGCCCACGCCGGCCAGGCCCAGGAAAGTCATGGGGTTGGCACCCTGGCTGACCGCAAAGCGGGTCATCTCGGCCAGTGCCCGGGTGATCAGCATGCTCTTGGTGTTCTCGCCCATGCCCAGCGCCACGGCCATGCCAGCGATGATGGCGTAGACGTTCTTCAAGGCGCCGCCGAGTTCCACGCCAAAACGGTCACTGCTGGCATACACGCGGAAAGTCTTGCCATGCAGCACAGCCTGCACCTGCTGGCACAAAAGCTCGTCTTCACTGGCCACCACGGTGGCAGTCAGGGCGTGCTCGGCAATTTCCCGGGCAAGGTTGGGCCCGGAAAGCACACCTATGCGCGCCTGCGGGGCGATCTCCTCGACGATCTGGCTCATCAGTTTGAACGTCTGGGCCTCGATCCCTTTGGTGAGGCTGACCAGCCCCTTGCCACGCAACAGGTCGGCATGTGGCGCCAATACGCTGCGCAAGGCGCTGGAGGGCAAGGCCACGAAAATCAGGTCGCAGGCCTTAAGCGTGGCCAGCAGGTCACTGACCGGCTCCACCCCTTCGTGCAGCCCGATGCCCTTGAGGTAACGCGGGTTCTCGCGATGCTCGCGCATCGCCTGGGCCTGTGCCGGGTCGCGCATCCATTGACGCACTGGCACACCGTTCTGTGCCAGCAGGTTGGCCACGGCCGTGCCAAAGCTGCCGCCGCCCAGAACTGCAACAGGTTGCTGATCAGTCATATCCAATCCGTTAACACCTAAAATAAATGGCGACCGGCGCATTATACGGGTCGCCTGCCCCGCGCCAAGGCCGGTCGGGCATCGCTCATCCAGGCCAGGTATGTACCCACCGGTCGGCGAGCATCAATACCGCCGCAGATCACTGGCAAAACGGCAAAGTTCATTTACCATGCCGGTTTACCCACGATACAAGGCCGCTCCGTGCTCCCTGGCTCGCCTCCCTACCCGCGGCTGTTGCTGTTGACCGCCCTGCTCGGTGCACCTGCCCTGGCAGATGACTTGTTCATCGACAACAGTGACCTGCCACAGGTTTTGACTGCAACACGCCTCAAACAATCCCCGGCTGCGGTGCCAGGGAGCATGACCGTGCTCGACAGCGCGTTGATCCGGGCCAGCGGCGCGCGTGACATTCCCGAACTGCTGAGGCTCGTGCCGGGCATGATGGTGGGCTACGGGGCGGGCAATCAACCGACCGTCAATTACCACGGCAGCAACGTCAACGAAGCACGTCGCATGCAGGTGCTGATCGACGGCCGCTCGGTGTACCGGGCAGGGCTGGCTACGGTGGACTGGAGCGATATCCCGCTGGCGCTGGAGGACATCGACCGGATCGAGGTGTTCAGGGGGCCGAACACGGTCAGCTATGGCGCCAATGCCCTGATGGCCGTGGTGAACATTCTCACCCGCAATCCTGCCGACAGCCACGGCACGCGTCTGAAAGTCACACGCGGGCAGAACGGCATCGACGACTTCTATGCCAGCCAGGGCTTTGGCTGGGACAACGGCGATATGCGTCTATCGCTGTCGGGCCAGCAGGATGACGGGTTCGACCATGACCAGTTCGGCCAGGACTACCGTGACAGCCGCCGCGCCACACGTTTGAACCTGAGCGCCAGCCATACCCTGACGGTGGACCAGACACTGGAATGGCAACTGGCCGCCAAGGAAGGCACCAACCAGCGGCCTTATACCTACCAGCCGGTATTCCCGTTCGTGACCCAGCGCGGCAAGGATGCCGACGTCAAGGCCATGGACTATGCAGGCTCGGTGCGTTGGAACATCGACTTTGCCGCTGAACACAGCCTGTATGTCCAGGGCTCGGCGCAGCATTTCGACCGCCAGCAGGTGTGGCGAGCCTGCGACGCGGCGCTGTCCTTCAGCCCCGAACTTACCCGCCTCTGGCAGATGAACCCCAATTACGCCGAGCGGGTAGCCCGTGGCGCGAACAACCCGCCACCTAGCAGCAACCCCCAGGAGCAGGCCCTGGTCGATGCGATCAAGGCACAGTGGAACAGTCAGGGCGGCAGTGACGTGGTGTGCGGCGATGTCGACCAGAGCACGCGCGAAACCCGCTATGACCTGGAAATTCAGGACACCTACAGCCTGACCGACAGCCTGCGCCTGCTCAGCGGCATGAACTATCGCTATGATCGTGCCGACTCGCAGACCTACTTCAATGGCAGCGTCGACGACCAGACCTGGCGGCTTTTCGGGCAACTGGAATGGCGAGCCGACGAGCACTGGATCGTGCAGGGTGGCGCCATGTTCGAGGATTCGCGGCTCTCTGGCAGCTCGCTTACCCCACGGTTGGCGGTCAATTACCTGATCACCCCGCGCCATGGCCTGCGCGCCGTCTATTCCGAGGCGGTACGTTCGCCTGACATGTTCGAAAACAACGTCAACTGGAGCTACACCGTCAAGAACCTGATGCCCTACGCCTTTGGCCAGCAGCATGGCGAATACTTCGTCAAGACCCGCGGCCCTGGTGACCTGGAGCAGGAGCACATGCGCTCGCGTGAGCTGGGCTACAACGGTTATTTCAGCGACCTGGACCTGAGCATGGACCTGAAGGTGTTCTACGACGAGATCACTGGCATGATCAGCGAGCCGCTCAAGAACAACCAGTACATTGCCAGCAATGCGAACCGGGCGCGCTTCAGCGGCAGCGAGGCCCAGTTCGATTGGCGCCCTACCCTGCGCGACCGGCTGCGCTTGACCTTCGCCCATGTCGACGCCTGGGCCAGCAATCCTGCCGACCGCAACCTCAGCGCCAGCAACAGCGGCTCTGCCGGCTGGATGAGGGACTGGGGCCACGGCTGGTCCAGTGGCGCTTTCTACTACGGTGACGATGCCCTCAATCAGTACCGCTACGAGCGCCTGGACCTGCGCGTGGCCAAGCGCTGGCGCGTGTACGGGAGCAATCTGGAACTGGCAGCCCTGTGGCAGCAACGCCTGGATGATGAGCCCACCACCGCCGTGCAGAACCGCTATGACAGCCGGCAGCGGCTGAGCCTGAGCGCGGAGCTGGAGTTCTGATGGTTCGCTTGCTGCGCCTGTTGGTGCTATGGCTGTGGCCATTGGGGCAGTTGTCCGCCAGCGAGATCTTGCTGGTCGGCGCCCAGGACCAGCCCGGCATCCGCAGCTTCATCGCTGCCCTGGAAAGTCGACGCCCCAATGACCACGTGCATTTTCAGGCTGCCAGCGAGCTGCCTGCGCCGAACCGGCTCGACCTGGACCTGCGCCTGGTGTTGCTGGACGACGAGGCATTACAGTGGCGCCTGTCGCAAACCGCCGGCCCACCGGCACTGGCCATGAGGGTCAGCCGGGTGCAGGTGGAACAGCGCCTGGGAAAGTCACGCCCCGGGTTTCTCACCTTGTTGTGGAGCGACCCGCCACTGGATCGGCAGTTGCGCCTGACCCGCTACCTGTTGCCGCAAGCCAGGCGCATCGGGGTGCTCTACGGTGAACACAGTGGGTTTCTGCTTGATGAGCTGCGCCGTGCCGCGCAACCGCTTGGCCTCGAGATCGTGGCACAGGCTTGGCCCGACCCACGTGACAGCCGCCCCCTGCAACACCTGCTGGGCAGCAGTGACGTGCTGCTCGGGCTTGATGATCCGGACCTGTACAATTCCAAGACAGCGAAAAACCTGTTGCTCAGCAGTTACGGCCGTCAAATGGCCCTGATTGGCCCCAATGCCGGATTCGTCCGTGCCGGCGCGCTGGCCAGCACCTACAGCGACCAGCAAGATTGGTTAAGCGTGCTCGACAGCCTGCTCGGGCAATCACCTGCGCGCTGGCCCCGCAGCCTCTACCCAGCCCATTTCGGGGTCAGCGGCAATCAGCAGGTGGCACGGGCGCTGGGCCTGGAGCCCATTGATCCCGACACCGCTGCCCAAGCCTTGGCTGATGGAGAGCGCACCCCATGACCAAGGGCCTGAACTGGGACATTCATACGCGCACGCAGATCATCAGCCTAGGCCCGGCGCTGCTGCTGACGCTGCTATTGATCAGCTTCTTCACGTTCGTGCGCATCCAGGATTTGCGTCAGGAGCTCAACCACACCGGCCAATTGATCGCCAACCAGCTCGCGCCCGCGTCCGAATACGGGGTCATCTCAGGCAACAACGAAGTGCTCGAAGGCCTGATGCGCGCCACGCTGAGCATTCCCCACGTGCGGTTCCTGGAGGTACAGGACAGTCGCAATCACATTCTGGTGTACGTCGAGCAGTCTGACGAAAGCACCAACCGTGCCCAGCAGGTGGAAGTGTTTCAAGCGCCGATTCGTCTGCAGCAGATACGACTCGAAAGCGACTTTTTGCAGGAAGGCCTGGCGGCTGCCCCGGCCATCGGCGATGACTACCTGGGCCGGGTCATCGTCGGCATGTCGGACGATGCATTCAGCCAGCGTCAGCAGGAGATCGTGATCAAGGCCGCAGTGCTGGCGTTGTTCGCACTGCTGTTCACATTTTTGCTGGCTCGCCGTCTGGCCATGAGCCTGGCCAAGCCCATCAGCGACATGGGCCATGCCGTCAAGGCCATCCAGCAGGGTCACTACGACACGCCGGTTCCGGTGGTGGACGACAGCGAGCTAGGGCATCTGGCCCGGCACATCAATAACCTGGCGCATGCGCTCGAGCAGGCCAGCACCGAGCAGAAAAAAGCCATCGCCGAGCTGATCCAGGCACGTGAGGAAGCCGAGCAGGCCAACCGCGCCAAGTCTGATTTCCTGGCCATGATGAGCCACGAGCTGCGCACACCGCTAAACGGCGTATTGGGCATGCTGCAATTGCTCGAAACCACCTCGATGAGCAGCGAGCAGGCCGACTACACCGCGGTGGCGAGCGAGTCGACGGGGCATCTGCTGCGGGTCATCAATGACATCCTCGATTTTTCGCGGATCGAACGGGCGGCCTTGCAGCTCGAACACATCGATTTCAACCTCGGCGAGCTCATCACCCACTGCGTCCAGTCGTTCCAGCATGCTGCACAGCAACAAGGTCTGGCGCTCGACTTGAGCCTGGCCGAGGACACCGCCCAGTTGCAGGTGAACGGCGATCCTACCCGGATCCGGCAGATTCTCCTGAACCTGATCGGTAATGCCCTGAAGTTCACCGAGCAGGGGCAGGTGCGGGTCGAAGCCCGTTGGCAGTTGATGGATGAGCAGCGCATCTGGCTGACATGCAGCGTGCAGGACACGGGCATCGGCATTGACAATGATCGTCTGGAGATGATGTTCGTCGCTTTCCAGCAGGCCGACAGCTCGATTTCTCGCCGCTACGGCGGCACCGGCCTGGGCCTGTCCATCGCGCGCACCCTGGCCGAGCGCATGGGCGGGCACCTGCACGGTCAGAGCCTTGAAGGCCATGGCTCGACCTTCACGCTGGAGATGCCACTGGCACTGCCAGCATCGGCGCGCCAGATCCGCCGCGCTGCGCCGCCCGGCCAGCTTGCCTGGACCGAACCCACCAGGGTACTGCTGGTCGAAGACAATGCTGTCAACCAGAGCGTCACCGAGGCCATGTTGTGCAGCCTGGGCGTTGAGGTGAGCACGGCCGACGACGGCCAGCAGGCCGTGGAGCTGGTCAGGCTGCAACGTTTCGCCGCCGTTTTCATGGACTGTGGCCTGCCCTACATGGATGGTTACGAGGCCACGCGCCAGATGCGCCTGCTGACCCACGGTGCACACGTACCGATCATCGCCCTGACTGCCAATGCATTGCAGGGTGATCGCGAACGATGCCTTGCCGCAGGAATGGATGACTATCTGAGCAAACCCCTGCGCCGCAGTGAATTGCAGCAGGTGCTGGTGCGCTGGCTGCCAGGACAGGCAACCGCGACTGGCGATAAATGCTAAAGTGCGGCAGTCTTAAACACTGGACAGGACTCCTTTCGGACCTGAAAATAGACGTTTCAGTGCACACCTGTACTTCTTTCGACAGGTGCGCTGTGACTTTCACTACAACGCAATAGTCTACCTGTAGGCTGCCGCCCCGTTCGCGATGCGTGACGGGCTGGCCGGGAAGATTCATCCCCTGCCGCAGGGGGTTATTGAGGAGCTCGCATGACCAAACAACACGCCTTTACTCGGGAAGACCTGCTGCGCTGCAGTCGCGGTGAGCTGTTCGGCCCAGGTAATGCGCAACTGCCCGCGCCGAACATGCTGATGGTCGATCGCATCACCCACATCAGTGAAGAAGGCGGCAAGTACGGCAAAGGTGAATTGGTCGCCGAGCTGGACATCAATCCTGATCTTTGGTTTTTTGCCTGCCATTTCGAAGGCGACCCAGTGATGCCAGGCTGCCTGGGCCTCGATGCCATGTGGCAGCTGGTCGGCTTTTTCCTGGGCTGGCAAGGCCTGCCGGGCCGCGGTCGTGCACTGGGCTCCGGTGAAGTGAAGTTCTTCGGCCAGGTGCTGCCTACCGCCAAGAACGTCACCTACAACATTCACATCAAGCGCGTGCTCAAAGGCAAGCTGAACATGGCCATCGCCGATGGTTCGGTCAGCGTCGACGGCCGCGAGATCTACACCGCCGAAGGCCTGCGGGTCGGCGTGTTCACCTCCACTGACAACTTCTAAGGGTTATTCGCATGCGCCGCGTCGTTATCACTGGTCTGGGCATCGTGTCGTGCCTGGGCAATGACAAAGCTACCGTCACCGAAAACCTGCGCAACAGCCGTCCGGGTATCCGTTACAACCCGGAATACAAGGAAATGGGGCTGCGTAGCCAGGTTTCCGGCTCCATCGACCTCAACCTCGAAGAGCTGATCGACCGCAAGGTCTTCCGTTTCGTCGGGCATGCGGCTGCCTACGCCTACCTGGCGATGCAGGACGCCATCAAGGACTCGGGCCTGACCGATGAGCAGGTCTCCAGCCCACGTACCGGCCTGGTGGCCGGCTCCGGCGGTGCATCGACCCTGAACCAGATGGAAGCGCTGGATACTCTGCGCGAAAAAGGCGTCAAGCGTGTAGGCCCTTACCGGGTCACTCGCACCATGGGCAGCACCGTTTCGGCGTGCCTGGCGACGCCGTTCAAGATCAAGGGCATCAACTACTCGATCTCTTCCGCCTGCGCTACATCGGCTCACTGCATCGGCACCGCACTGGAGCAGATCCAGTGGGGCAAGCAGGACATCGTGTTCGCCGGCGGCGGTGAAGAAGAGCACTGGAGCCAGTCGTTCCTGTTCGATGCCATGGGCGCCCTGTCGACCAAGCGCAACGAAACCCCGGAACTGGCCTCGCGTGCCTATGACGCGGACCGTGATGGCTTCGTCATCGCCGGCGGC